>NZ_JAVDSM010000010.1:0-228963 GCF_031455315.1 Arthrobacter sp. 1088 | reverse complement strand
CAGGATGCGTCAAGTAAGAGCAGAACATCGCCACGGCGTTGCTGTACGAGCGCAACGTTTTCAGGCTGATTGGCTTGTCGCCCGAGCGCAGATCGCCCAGGAAATCATCGATATCGGCGGGACGCCATTGCCACGGAAATTCGCCCGTGAAGCGCTGAAAACGCTCCAGCAGCTGGCAGCGCTGCTTGATGGTCTGAGTCGTGAGGCCGCGTGCCAGCATCTGCGCCCGCCAGCCATCGAGCATGGCAGTGAAAACCCGTTCATCAGCCCGGAATAGCCCAATGTCCGGATCCACCAGCATCCCCGGGACGAAACCCGGAACGGCACCACTCACAACGACCCCTAAACCATGGAAACATGCATTAGATGCAGGAAATCTACAGGCGCAAGGGATCCGGGCGCAAATTCAAGTCCGAGCCGAGAACCCTTTCGTCCTCGTCAATGCGTTCTGACCTGCGCAAACGTTGGATACGTCGCGGGACGGGAGTTCTCGCAGCTACTTCTACTCCCGTGGTTTTAACGCCGATAACGGATATTATGTAAAGTAGAACAGTGATTATTGCATCTGATGCACGATCACCCCTCCTCCGCCCAGTGCCACCCGGCACCGCGTCAATTGAAGCCGAAAAGTGCCTGTGACCTGCGGAAACACCGTGCGAACGGTCCGCCGGGCTACTCGTGAGTCCATTGTGCAGGCCCTCAGAAGCTGGATTGCATCAGACTGGAATTACCTTCTAATCCGCGGATTTGCGCGGGTTCTGCATTAATTGCATGATTCTTGCATCCAATGCAATGTCTCAGGAGGGTTCGTGGCGGTCGATTCAGCGGGACGGGTGCTCGACTTCGGCGCTGTGCGTTTCCTTCACCCGGAGGACCACGTGTTCACCCAGATGCTTACCGGCTGGCGCAACCAGCAGTTGAGTCGGAACCTGGCGTTTGGCACCATCGAGGGCCGGGAACGGTTGGTGACGCGGTTCCAGGAGTCCACGAACGAGTATCCATGGCAGTGGACGCCGGCCCACGTGGATGAGTTCTTCGGGGATCTTCGCAGCGTGAAGCACGCCGCGCAGTCCACCATCCGGAGCTACCAGGCAGCGCTGAGGGCGTTCTGCGCCTACGCAGCGTCGCCCGAGTATGGCTGGGACCGGGTCTGCGAACAGTACTTTGGAACGCACCCTTCGCAGGTCTGCTTTGACTGGAACACCGCGGTCCATGCGCAGGCGACAGAGTCAGCTCCAGTCCGGCGCCCGTTCACCAGGCAGGAGCTGCAGGCCTTCTTTGACCGGTCCGATGACGAGGTGGACCGGATCGCAACCTTGGGCCGCAAGGGCTGGCTGCCGGCCTACCGCGACGCTGTCCTCTTCAAGGTGGCCTACAGCTGGGGGCTACGACGCAACGAGGTCAGACACCTCCAGACCGTGGATTTTGCCCGGAATCCGCACGCCCGGGAATTCGGCAAGTACGGGGTTCTGCAGGTCCGCTATGGCAAGGCCATGAAAGGGTCTCCCCCGAAACGCCGCAGCGTCCTGACGGTGTTTGACTGGTCGGCGGAAATCATCGCCGACTGGCTGGAACGCGGCCACCGGCACATGACCGACGGGCTGGACCTGTTCCCCTCCGAACGCGGCACCCTCGTTTCCGAGACAGCACTGAACCGCAGGTTCAACCGCTACTGCGAAGACCTGGGCCTCTCCCCCGGACTGGACATCCACTCGCTGCGCCGCTCCTACGTCACCCACCTGATCGAAGCCGGCATGGACCCCCTGTTCGTCCAGCACCAGGCCGGGCACGAACATGCGTCGACGACGGCTCTCTACACGTCCGTTTCCAGCGACTACCGGGTCAAAACGCTGCGCCGGGCCCTGGACTCCACCGTCCGGGACGCCCTGGCCGGAATGGAAGACTGAACCTCATGAAACGAGAGATCGACTACCGGTGGCGGCTTGCAGAACTCATGGCAGCCCGGGGAATGCACAACAGCACCGACCTGAGCCCGTTGCTAAAAGAACGCGGCATCGAACTCTCCGCCTCCCAGGTCTATCGGCTCGTCACGCAACGCCCGGAACGTGTCTCGCTCATGATGATCGCCGCCCTCTGCGACATCTTCTCCTGCGGACCCGAGGACCTCGTCACCGTCACGGCAACAGATGCCAACGTCCGCAAGGTCGCCTCCGACGCCAACGTCGTGGACCTGAACAAGACCATCCGGCCCAAACGGGCCCGCGTGATCCGCGATGACGGCTGAAATCACACCGCGGATTGCCGTCCGCGGCCGGCCCCGCACGGCAGGGGCGTTCACCTGCGACAGATGCTCACGGGCAGCCGGCAGGCACCGCGCCAGCTGGCCAGAAGGCAGGATCTGCGGGACCTGCTTCACGATCGCCATGCGCACGCACGGACCCTGCCCCGGCTGCCGAACAGAGCGCATGCTTCCCGGGCGGTCTGCTGCCCACGGCGACCAACCGGTCTGTGTCGATTGCGCAGGCATCACGCAGGATTACCACTGCTCCCGCTGCGGCACGGAAACCGAGCACTACCGCCAGAACACTTGCGCACGCTGCTCACTTCGGGACGACCTCACCGTCCTGTTGCGCGTCGACGATGCCCGGGGATCGGAAACGACGGCGACGAAACTGCTCGGCGCGCTCTGCGGAGCCCAGCGCCCCGAAAGCATCCTCACCTGGCTCCGCAAAACCGGCGTCCGGGACCTGCCGCCCGGCTTGCCACCGGCGGCATCCCCCTCAGCCATGAGGCGCTGGACCAGGAACCAAACAGCCTGCGGGTGGAACACATGCGCAGCCTGCTCACCCACCACAAGCTACTCCCGAACAGGGACCACTACCTCGCCCTCTTCGAACGCTGGCTCACCAGCAAGCTCGAGGACCTTGACGACGCAGACATCCGACGGCCGGTCGAGTCTTTCGCCCGGTGGCACCACCTGCGGCGCATCAGGAGCCTCTCCGCAGACGGGAAACCCACCCGCGGCCCCGTCCACAGCGCGAAGCAGGAAATCACAGAAACCATCAAGTTCCTGACTTGGCTCAAGCTCACCCACGGACGGACCGTCGCCTCCTGCGTCCAGGCCGACGTCGACGCATGGCTGGCAGACGGCCCAACCACAAGGCACGCCATCAGGACCTTCTTCGTCTGGGCGGTCAAGAACCGGATTTGCACCAACATCACCATCGGATTCCGACAAGCCAAGACCGTGCCACTGCTCACCCAGGGCCAGCGGCTCGCCATGCTCAAAGCCTGCCTCAGCGACAACATCGACACCCTGCACTACCGCGTCGCCGCCACTCTCCTTCTGCTCTACGCCCAGCCAGTCGTGAAGATCGCCGCGATGAAAAGCACCGACGTGATCCTCACGCCCGATGGCCTGCGCCTGTCCCTCGGCGACGGAGATCCAGCGCCAGTACCGGAACCTTTCGCCTCACTGCTCACCCAACACCTGGCCTCACGCCCCAACTTACGCACAGGCAGCAGCTCAGGCAGCAAATGGCTGTTCCCCGGCTACCGGCCCGGGCACCACATCCACCCCAACACGCTCATGGAACGCCTCAGAGAAATCGGCATCGAACTCCTGGGCGCACGCAACGCATCCCTCCGCACCCTCGTGAAGGAAGTGCCCGCCCCGCTCGTTGCCGAAATGCTCGGCTACAGCTACCAAGTCACCCAGAAACACGCCGCCGCAGCGGCAGAACCGTGGTCGCGTTACGCAGTCACTGAGATGGCATAGATAATGGCCGAACAGGATCCTCCGTTGTTAGGGAGAACGCATGGCGCCCGGAACAATATTCGGTCTGGTACTGGTTGGGGCAGGAATTATTCTCTTCGCTATTTCACCTGCCCTGACGGAGCGGGCGGCGAGGATCCGCGTCGAATGGTTTCAGCCAAACCTGGACCTGCCGGCATTCAAGCGGCGAAACGTCAGGATACTGCGGATCATGGCCGGGGCTTGGGTTGGAATCGGCGTCGCCATTGCGATCCTTGGGCTTGTCTCGGCTAGATAACCTCGGTGGCAGAGTTTCTCAACTAACCACCACCAGACTGCTGGGCGGCACTATCGGCTCCACCGTTTAAATGCGGGCTCAGTAGCCAGCTGAGAATAGTTCGAAAACGGATAATCCTCGTTACCAGTAGTAATGACTCTAAGTGCGGTTGTTGCACATCCGATATCGGCTTTAAAATCACGGGAGTGGAAGTGGCTGCGAGAACTCCCGTGCGGGGATAGCGCCCGTTCTCTTCCTGCACATCCGTCCCCTTTAGAGGTCACAGCGCTCCGCCTTTGGCATTGCAAATACCGGTAACTGGACGGTTTGGCGGATTACGAAGGGTTGGAGACATTAGTAGTTGCGACCTATCCAAATACAGATCTCGAACCACTTACCGGCCTCAGCAACCTTGAATACCTGAGCATTACGCATCTACCAGGAGTCTCAGATCTGTCCCCTATTGCCCGTTGGAAGAAACTACGCACGGGAAGACAGGACGAGACTTTCTGAACCGAAGTCCCTGCTAGGGACCGAGGGGTCCATCCTAGGTTGGGATAGAAGTCTCCGCTCCCCTACGAAGACTTCTGAAGGTTAACCATCTGATATTCACCAGCCGACGTCGTCCGGAACCAGTTCCGGCACTCGCTTCCGGAACCCGCGTAGCTTGAGTGCGCCACCAACCGATTGAAGGTTCAGTACAGTTTTCACCGTACACCTCTTACTCGGCACAACAACTCGCCCGATACTTTCGGGGCCGCATCATCGATTCGCCCCCTTCGGAGCCCATACAGAGTTCTCGTGTTACCCGAATTTCATACTTGGCGCTATGGGGCAGTCGCCAGTCCCACACCAAAATCAACCACACTGCTGCCGTCTACGAAAACGTCATCCCTTGCCGACGAAAGCAAGCGAGCGGCAACGTTCTTAGCGGTCGACCCGCCGTGTTTGGCCTGGAGTTCCTCCCACCAAAGCGCTGCCACTCCTGCAACATGAGGACACGCCATGGAAGTTCCACTCTTAGTGACAAGACCGCCTCCGACCCTGGCCGACTCAATTCCAACACCTGGACCAGCGATAGAGGGAAACGTGTTCGAAAATTCTGCAATGGAGTACCCCGCTCCGGTTGATTCCACGGCTGCCACGGCAAGCACGCCCTCAGCTGCAGCTGGAAGGGAAGCAGCAATTTCAAAACTGGGGGAACCACGCCGTTGGCTCTCGTTGCCAGAAGCCGCAACCAGCAAAGTACCTGCCCCAAACGCTTCACGAGCGCGAATCATAGACATAAGCGCGTCAAACATACGGAGATTGCCCCGGTAGGCCTCCAACGCGCGTGAAGTGGCGACTTGGACTGGCCAGCCCTGTTCGGAGAGCTGGGTCACCATCCCTGGAAAGTCGAAACCGAGTGACATAGACACAACATTGGCCCCGTTATCGACAGCCCAGCTCAGGCCCTTAAAGGCCATATCTGAGCTGCCCCGCCCGTTATTATCGAGGATCTTTCCAATAAGCGCCCGAGATATGCCACGAGCTGTACCAATACGTTTACCTTCAATATCCCGGCCAAAAATAGTCCCCGCGCAATGTGTTCCGTGTCCAACGATATCCCCGTTGCCTACCCCGGTAAAGTCTTGCTCTATGAGTGCGACCCCTTGGAATGCGTCGTGATTAGCATCAATCCCAGTGTCCAGAACCGCCATGACTACGTCACGACCAGATCGCGAGCTTATGTCCGCATGCACTGCGGACACCCCCCAGGGACTGCCGCTATCTAGTGTCTCGCTTGCTAGTGGAACTATTAAATGAGTAGGCATGATCCGAGCTAAAGCTGCGATGTCCGGATCATTCGCTAGGTCACGCTTCTCTTGAGTACTCAATTCTGCCGTCTCAAGATGAGGTGTCGGCGGCTCATCAATTTGAACATAAGCGGAAGTCTGCAGATGATATTCATCCGGCATGGCGTAGTCTAGATCGAAAGCATCTACTGAGACGCTTTCAGATTCTTGCCGATTTGACCACTTAGTAACTCCTAGGTCACGCGTCAGTGACGTACCCCACCCACTCCGAGAAACGTCACGCAGAATTATGTACTCTTCATTATCCATTCCTACTCCTCATGGCCCCTTGGTGCTGGAACACCTGTACCAATAAAATACTGCTATGCAGAAACGGGACTTGAAGTCACCTTTAATTGCGCGCGATCAAAATGAACTCGCAATCGCCCTTCTACCCCATTCCATGCGAAACCAGCCTGCCTCTACGCCCGGAAGACTTGGGTCCGAGGAGCGTGATGATTGAATTTCCAAAGGAGAAGTTTGAGCACACCCGAAATCGACACCATTGCGATCGCGCCATTCCTCGGAAAGCAGGCTCCCCAAATAACGAAGCGCGGTGTCTGGAAAGATAACTACTACAATCCTATCTGGATGTAATTTTGCTTCCCAACTAGCCGCGACAAATGCAGCACCACTACTCCCACCTACCTTCACATTCTTTTTGTAAAGATCAGAGACTGCTTTAAAGGCGGTGTTGTCATCAACCCAATGGACGACGTCGTAAAGTGTTGGATCCAACAACGGCATAAAGCGATCACTTCCGAGCCCGCCCAACAGGTATGGCGACGGTCCGTGGCCAAAATTTGTGCTTCCGCAAGCATCGACTCCAACCAGCTCTAGCTCCGGAAATCCAGAATCTCGGAGGAACCTGGTGGTGCCCCCAGATGATCCTCCCGTCCCAACTGGCGCTACTAGAACATCAATAACGTCGAACTCTGATACCAAGAGTTCAGCGAGACGCCAATAAGAGTTGGGGTTGTCCGGATTTCCATACTGATTCACCCAACTAACGGCCCAACCCTTGGACCTATAGTCTTCGTCGATCTGTACCAGCCTCTCAACTCGCGCATCTTGCGACTCTGCATCAATCTCTTCAAGTCTTACACCCGATGCCCTAATGGCCTGCTTGGTGGAATCGTCAACAGTAGCCGGCACTAGGAGATGGAGTTCGAGGTTCATGGCTGCAGACACCTCTGCTAGTCCCGTGGCCATATTTCCCGAGGACGTCTCGATGAATATTCGATGTTCATGGTCCTGGCTAAGGGTTGCTACAGCCCCGATCTCCACGGAGGTAGCACTCTCACTGAAGAAACCACTTTCATCCAGCGTGAAATTCTCGGTGGGGTCCAGGGCACGTTCTATACAGTGACGAGCTGGTATGCGTTTCATAAACTCAAATGAAATTGCTACAAGATTGGGATTTTGCTGGGGTGACGGTTTGTACAGTCGGGGCATCCAGAGTGCGTCAAGGGGGCTGTTGAAAATCACGTCACTTCCGCCTTTCAGCAGCCTGTGTAGTATCGAATACGCGGACCTCGGTTGCTAGATGTTTACTATGCGTTCGAACATGATCCGAAAAAGAATCCAGCAAATCCCTCTCCACGGTAGATGGAAAGAGTGCCGTATGATAGGAGCCAGTATGGGCAACAGAGTAGCCAAGCGCTCCAAAATTGCTTACTGCATGGATCAAAAGTGGTAGATCTCTGCTAATATTTCGCTTTTGATTCTCATCGGCACTTGCCATGGCTAAAGTGGCCAAACGACGTGAATCCCCCGTTCGCACAGCCCGTTCAACTGATGCCCAGCGGACACGCCATAAAAGCATTTCAGGTTCGGTGTAGCTAAACTTCACAGATCCAGTACTTACAGAGTCACCCGTGCTCCACGTGATGGCCTTGAAAGATGGTGGACGCCATCCCATGACTTTTACCGGTGAAGTGAGAGGAAGGCGTCCGGCAACAACCGACGCCTGGGGATAAGTCAAGGCGTCTGAACCAGACTCTACTTCGGCATGAATTGAATAGATTTCTTCATAATCAAGCTCTCTGCCATGCTCACGAGCGGTGGCAATTATTGCTGCTTCGATTAGAGCCGAACTCGACCCCGACCCGGCGCCCACTAAGATGTCATGATACCCATAGACTTCATAATGCGGTTTTTCTTTGATTTTTAACCATTTCCATGTGGCGACAACGGAAATAGTGACAATTTTTACTTCCCCGTCATTCCAACCGTTTGCATGGACGGAAACCGCTGGGCTGTCATCGCCCGTCTGATACTGCGCATGGGAGCCTATTGGAGAATGCTTATGAGCTCGCACATCAACAAATGCACTGTTTAGATCATCGAGTAGCGAGAATACACCCATTGTATATCGCTCCCGACCATCAACAACGAGAGGAATGGGCCCCTGCAGATATTCGCCTTTATGGGTGAACACTTCCGCCGTAGCCAATGAACCGATAGCATCGAGAAGTGGCCTATTTGCCGGCTTTGGCATATAAAAGGTGGTCTCCACCGAACGAGCATAAGCCTCAGTCCAGTGCCTCCGCTAGAGGTCAAGTCAGCCCAGATAAGTGAGACGGTTGACTTCGTTTTCACGCGTGGGCTGACGCGAACACTGCCGATGAAGCCACAGCTAATTCCTGAACCCGGCATGGGGTCCGGCAGCTTCACTTTCGAGCAGTGGCCCAGTGACTTCGGTGGGGGCGTCCACCGTCGGCAAATACGAGCCTGCAGCAAGGGGACAGGGCCGGGTTTTCCGCATGACCGCTGCCGGACAGTTCCAACAACCTAGTCGCGGCACCCTATACAACCTGGCCAATCCCGCCTATTTGATCGCCCCGGCACACATGGCGCAGGGCTCGCACGTAGCAGTCCTTCCTGCTACCTCTTGCGCAACCGCGCAACAAGGCGCATTTTAGGTACCAAACTCTTTTTCGCTTGTTGAGTAAACAGCCGACGGCTGACGGAATCAATTCGTTCTCCATGGATGTGGTTTGTATGGCGCAGCCCGCACTGGAAGTTTTCCGCTTGGTAGCCCTCCGCGGCCCTGACACGGCTCTGACGACAGCTCCAGCGGACCAAGTATCACGCGATCTGGCTGTTCGTCGGCTTCGTGAACTCGGGTCGAAGCTGGCTTCGGCGGGGTGGTTAAACAATGCCCAAGAGACTGCAGACGACCTAAGAAACTTGCCTAAGCCGCTGGATTCCGGCGATATAGGCGCGCTGGCGTGGTCGTCGGTTGCCGATGCGTTTGCGACTGACCCAACCATTGACCTGAGCAAGGTTCTCCTGAAAACCAAAAGTGGTGACGAGGTTGACTTACAGAAATACGCACGGCGACTCGAGTTTGCGGCGGACGAGGCTGAATTGACCTTGTCTTGGTTGACCCTTGAGCTCAGAGCCAGGATGGGCTTGAGCCTTCCGGACAGTGTCCTCGTTAAACATCAGAATGCGCTGAAGTTCGCGGCGGTAATCCATTCCCTTGCATCTGAAGGAAAACTTGAAGAGCCGGCTGTGGTGTTCGGCCGGCCCTTGGTTCTCCCCGAAGGGTGGAGACGATTACGGCATCCCGACGTTGCGAGTTCGGAACCGGATGAATCTGTCAAAGGCAGTGTGCAGCCCCAAGCCATGCTTGAACGCATTCGCCAACTTCGAGGTTTTGTGAGGCCAAGCACACTCTCAGCTAGCAGGTTCCAGGAAGAAGCGAGGACCGGGGGCCGTGCTGTTAGGGTCGCCGCAACACTCCCTGAAGGCCCACAAAAGTGGGCTGCTGACAGTACACGCGTCGTGCAGGAAGCCGCATTGCTTCGGAGCGTCTTGGTTAAGGCCACTGTCCTACGTGATTCCGGGGCATTCAGGAACTCTTTCCCGAAGTTCCTAAATGCCTTGAGAGACAACCTGTCACTGGCAGAGAAAGCCGTATTTAAGACTTTCATGAATGGCCACTCGACGTCGGACTTTACCAGTCTGGCCATCGATCTGGACAATCAAGCAGGGGCGAAGTTGGTTACTGCCAACGAGCTGTGCCGGAAGATGCGGATCTTCCAAGAGGAACAAGAGGAGCTGCTACCCCTTGCGCAGGTGTCTCACTCGGCGGCCCGCCCAGCCATCCGGGCTCTCGGATGGGGAGATTTACTCGTCATCCGCGATGAGCTTGTCGGCTACGAGGCCGGCGAAATATCCCATATTGAGAATGCTCTCGCCGGCGAAAGCAGCTCTCGAAAGCATGATCGCCGGCACGGAACTGAAGTTCTCTCTGAGGACGAGACGACCACTGTGACCTTCACGGAAAATCAGTTGGCGACAACTGATCGATTTGAGATTCAAGCTGAGTCCGCCCAGACAATCGCATCAAATTTTTCACTGCAAGCGGGAGTCAACACCTCAGGTAAATACGGGCTCACTCAGGTTGACACGTCCGTGGCCGCAGAGCTTTCACGCTCGACTGACGAATCTACACGATCAGCCCAGACGACAGCACATGAAGTCGTCAATTCCGCCGTGAATCGAACCCAGCAGACCGTGCGTGCCCTCCGCCGTACGCTGACCACCGATTCAATCCGCGAGTTGACCAAGCATGCAATAAACAACACGAAGGACGCCGTGGGTGGGAAACCGCAGCCTCGAACAGACATCTACCGTTGGGTAAACAAAGTAGAACGACTGCAGATGTATGAGTATGGAAAACGGCTGATGATTGAGTTCACCATCCCTGAGCCAGGTGTGTCGTTAATCGAAGCCGGACAACCTATTCGGCCGTCAGTTCCGAGACCGCTGCCGCTGGGCATCGGACCATCGGACATCTCGGAGGGCAACTACCTGTGCCTTGCAGATCGCTATCAAGCACGAAACGTACCCACACCGCCGCCACTACTCATGCAAGTGGGTGCCGCTTTTGCAACACAGCCAAACTACGAAGAAAGCCATAAGTCCGCGGGAGCCACGGACAAGCGGGAGTTACCCATACCACCGGGATACTTGCCAATGAGTGGACGTTTCGCCTGCACCAGCCGAGGGCGAACACAGGAAAAAGCCGACGCCAACGATCCATCCGTCGGCCTTGATCTCATGCACGCTCACATGGCGGTCGGAGGGGAAAAGATCCTCGACTCCACAGACCAGGCGGATGTCAACTATGAGCCGCAGGGAGGGAGACCTTCCTACAACGGAACATTCGTATTGCATGCGCCAACCCTTACGGACGATCACGGCATTCCCATCACGGTTCGCTGGACAGGGCCAGATGACAATATCGCCACCATGAACGTTTACATCACCTGCCGACGAGGGGCAGGAGCCTTGGACGCTTGGAGACTCGAGGTTTATGAACACCTCTTGGACGCCCATGCGCGGCTTGAGGCTGCCTATCAGGATGCGATGCGACAGGCAGAGTTTGATCAGACGGATGCTGAGCAGGCCTTTGGAAACAGACCGAGCGACCAGAATCGCGCACTGGAGCGCACCGAGCTGAAGAAATGGGCCATAAAGCTGATGCGTAGCGTTCCATTCACTTTCGATTCGGTCATCGGTCACGAAGGTGTCCAGGAGATTGACCCTGTATCTGCCGATCTTCAAGCGCCCGTTGTGCGGTTCTTCGAGGAGGCATTCGAATGGGAACAAATGACATACATGTTCGCTCCATACTTCTGGGGTCGCCGCAGAACCTGGACGCTTCGTCAGAACCTCTCTGTCCCAAATGACCCTCGTCATGAAGCGTTCCTGCGAGCAGGATCTGCAAGAACCATCGTCCCGGTTACAGCCGGGCAGGAGGCCCGCGTCCTGGCCTATCTGGAGTCCGATACGAGTCTGCCGGAGTGGGGCAGTGACTTGGCCATCGAAGACTGGGATCCCGCTCATCCGTCCCAACGGATCCCGCCTACCAAGTTGGACACGAACACCATTGCTCCCGGGGACAGGCTGTTTCCTGATTTGTGGCTGGAGATTATCGATGAGTACAAGCGGGACGTTCTTCGCGGTTCCGGGAAGGCAGAGGTCACCCAAGGAAACGCGCAAGTTCGACTACTTGAGTCAGTCTCACTCCTGGATAAGCGGGACGTGGGTAGAGAGATCTACATTGATGCTGATCGATACCAAATAGAATCCGTTCAATCGGGGACAAAACTCACCCTCGACCGGCCATATCAGGGAGCCAGTGGCCAGAGAGTCTATGCCACAGGACCAGTTCCTCGCGGAGCTCCATGGGAAGTCCGCGTCCCAACCAACCTGCTGGCACTTTCCTCGAATGCAAGTGCCCTCGCTTCTATCCCATGACTATGGTCGACGTAGTCACCTATCAGACCCGGGCCGAGCTCGCCGAACTGGTGAGTCGTCAGCGGCACCGACAAGTCTATTCGCTGCGCTTGATGGCGGCCTCCGCTATTGCGGCAGCAGGACAGGTGCGCGATACCCGGCTGGACCGTCTGGAGAACCCTAGCCCTCCACCGCAGCCGGATTTCTGGTTCGATCTCCTTTTCGAGATTGCGTTGGCGCCAGCCTTTAGCCTGGGAGCGGGCCTGATAATGCGTAAAATCGCAAAGCCGATCCTGACTGCGCGTCTTGGGCCGTCGCGCCACCTGATGCCACGCCCAAGCGTCCCCGGCACTCCCTGGGTTCCCAAGCTCGTCCCCGCCGAGTCAGCCGACAGGGCAAGCAATGAAGTTGAGTCCCTTCTTCGTGTCAGGGCGGCAAATGCCGCGGACGACGTGGCCAAGAGTCAGCGGTTGGAGGAGCTTTGGGCCGGTCTGGCCAGCGGAACTGCCGACAGTTTGGCGGACATTGGGAAGAAGCACTGGGACGAGTCGCGCGAACAGCCTGCGGAAAAGCTTCCCTTCAAGTGGCCCATCCCACCGGAGAAGGACAGCCCCGCCAGCATGGTCGAGGAAGCAGTGCTCCGGGGGGTTGCCAGGCACGAAGCTGCCATAGGAGTAGTCTTCGACGCCTTCCTCTTCACTATCCATGATCCTGCACTAACGTCAGGCCAGGTGGAACTACTACGAATCTTCTTGAACGTCCTGGCGGAGCTGCCGAGCGTCGACGAGAGTGCAGCAAAGGATCTGCGTCTCTTCTACGAAACCTGCATCTGGTGTTTGATGTATCCACGCATAGCCACGACCAGCCCGCCAAAGTTGCCGAAGAACCAGTTTCTGGACGTATCCAAGATTGTTAAACCTGAGTCCAGGGTGCAGCTGCTTATTGACATTGAACTGGCGACGTATCTGGTCCGTCGGCTGCCTCGTCCCGGGGGTCGCGAGTCTTTCGCTGCTTACGCATCGCGGGCGACCCGTCGAAAGCCTCGTCAACCTGCTGAGAGCCTAAATTCAATCGGCAGCCGATGGCACGAACTCGGTGGAGGATTATCTGACTCTCTCGCAGCCTTTAATGAAGTGTCGGAGGAAGATAGGGCGGCCAGGACAACTCATACAGGACTTCTCGATAAAAATGGCGAACCTATCGAGGAGCAGAATCTGTTCATTTCAAGTTTCGCATACGCTGCGCTTGCGGAACATTTTCGCCGTTTATCACACGATATGCGAAGCGTACTGGCAAGGTTACAAACACAGCCCGCCTTGGTTTATGGCCAGCAGAAATCGGGCGGTTGAGGCAGTGCTTATGATCGAATGCTGAGGAGAAGCTGCTCCGTGAACGGGATTCGTTCCCTGTGGGTGCGGCTTGGTCTGGCACGTTGCCACTTCTTCCTCTGGTTCGCTATCGTGCCTGAACCGACTTCCACGATAATCCGTTCTGCCAAGGCAGCAGTTCCTTCAAGATCATGATGACCCCAAATGCCATGGCCAGTCCCTCGGGGGCATAGTAGATCGGAATGCCGTCCGAACTGGCAGCTATGCCAAAATCATCGTCGACACCCTCACCGCTAAGCACTGTTCAGCACTTCCATCAGTGTCCAGCGCCCACTTGAAGGTGCGAAGTCTGCAGTTTCATGCGCTCAGCGTCACATTTGCGTCAAGGAGATACTTACCTGACGTGGTGGCGCGGGCATCCTTAGCTCAAAGGGGAAGGTGTTTTGGGGCAGCCTTGTTACAACCTTGGTAGGAGGTCCGTACTTTCGTCAACAAGGTTCTGCCAATGCGCTGTTATAGAGCGATTGGCGGTGAAGGTCCGAAAAGTGAGCCATAGTGACGCCCACGAAACGGCTCACTTTTTCGACCAGCTGACAGCGATGCTGACTCTCGTGCATTGCCCAGACTGCCGAGAGTGATGTACACCCCATGCTGACGTCAGGGTGAAGCCCAGAGAGCGTCAGGATAGAACTCCGGTTGCACTTTTCTGACATCATGCTTTGGAAGTCTCAAAGCTCAAGCTGACACTTGCGGGGGAAGACTCTCAGTGCGACATATGGGTGCTTATCGGTATCTCTCGCTACGAGCTCGGTGGGCGGCATGAGTGGCCCAACCCAATTGTCCAAAGTTCGTTGGACTATTCAGTTCACACACTACTTGCGGGTAGACCCTGCCGAAGAGTCCTCTTGGCGTGGCGGGGCAGCTTTGGAACCTAGTCGGGGTTGGGCTGTCCATCATCTGGTACGACCCATTCGAGGGCTGCGACGAGGTCGCCTTCGTTGGGCAGTGCCCGTTGTTCGGACGTGGGGAGCTTGTCGTAGGTGTAGGCGGCCACGGCCATGGGCGAGGTTGATCGGCCCAGGCTGTACCTGACACTCCGGTCGTTTTTGGTGCCGCAAATGAGGATTCCGATGGTTTCGTTGTGGTGTTCGCGGCGCAGCATGTCATCGACGAGGGCGACGTAGAAGTTGAGTTTGCCGGCGTACTCAGGTTGGAACTTGCCGGTTTTGAGTTCGATCACTACGTAGCGGTTCTGGTCCATGTGGAAGAAGAGCATGTCGACGTAGTAGTCGTCGCCGTCGACGTCGAAGTGCACCTGCCGGCCGACGAACGAGAACCCGGGCCCAAGCTCGCGCAGGGTTTCGGTGATGCGGCTGGTCAGGGCCTGCTCCAGGTCCCGTTCGGCGACAGTGCCGGAAAGGCCCAGGAACTCGAAGTTGTACGGGTCTTTGGCGATTTGTTGTGCCAGTTCCGAATCCTGCGCAACAAGCTGTTGCGTAAAGTTCGATGGCGCCGCTCCGGTCCTTTCCAAGGTCCGGTTCATGATCATGTTCAGCAGGACGTTTCTGCTCCATCCATGTTCGACTGCTGCCACAGAGTAGGAGAGCCGGCGCTCCTGCGTAGCGAGTTTGTCCAATAGGACTGTGACGTGACCCCACGGCAATTGCGCAACAGCTTGTTGCGCGATTGGGCCCTTCTGCCATGCCCCTGCGAATGTTGTCATGTACTGGATGTTTCGGGGCGAGAGGCCCTTCATATCAGGGAACTCTTGGCGTAGGTCCTCCGAGAGTCGTTTGATCACTCCGCTCCCCCAGCCCTGCTGTTCCTGTTGCTGCCGGACCCCCTGACCGATCGCCCAGTAAAGCTCGATGAGCTGGGTGTTGACGGTCCGCAGTGCCTTGCTCCTGGCCACCTTGACTGTCGCCTTCAAATCCGCGAGAAGGTCCAGATAGCCGAAGGGCAAGTCCAAGTCACGCGAGTAAGTCATGCGCTCAACCCTATCGGGCGCCACTGACGCTCAAGGTGCAATGGTCCAGACACCGTCTGGACCATTGAGATTTGCATGGCTGCGACGGGCGCGCCTTGGCTCTTGACATCGATACGTCAGTGGCCGAAGCAATCGCATAGCACCCTCAGCGAGCCCATCACAAAAGGTAACGTCCCGCCGTCGTCCCCGGTACCGGGATCTATTCTGGGCAGTAACTGCCGACCGATCGCGAAGGAAGTCCATGCCAAGCCCCGAACTCCCCCTCCGCAAACTTGGATTTCTCACTATCGGCCTTTTCGACCCCGCCGATCCGGCTGCAGGGCACCGGTCAACGCTGGAGATCATCGAGCTCGGTGAGCAGTTGGGGTTCGACAGTGCGTGGCTGAGGCACCGTCATTTGCAGTTCGGGATCTCCTCCCCCGTCGCGGTGATGGCCGCCGCCAGCCAGCGCACGTCCAGGATTGAGCTCGGTACCGCGGTAACCCCGCTGGGTTGGGAAAATCCTTTGCGCCTCGCGGAGGACCTGGCCACTGTGGATCTGCTCGCCGGGGGACGGATCAATCCAGGGCTTAGCGTCGGCGAACCGATGCACTACGACACCGTGAAGCATGAGTTGTTCCCGGATTCCTCAGAAACAGAGGACTTCTCCTATGGCCGCGTAGAGCGCTTTGCCCGCCTGGTCGCCGGCGAAAAGGTTCGGGAGTTCTCCGGCAAGCAAGGTGTTGTGGAGGAATTCTCCAACCGGGTGGAGCCACACTCTCCCGGGCTGCGAAGCCGCCTTTGGTACGGCGCGGGCAGCATGAAGTCGGCCGTCTGGGCCGGGGCAAACGGCTTCAATCTTCTCTCCAGCAGCGTGATTTTCCCGGATGAGAACCAGGAACCTGACTTTGCCAAGGTCCAGCAGACACAGATCCGTGCGTACCGGCAGGCAGCCGCAGCGTCCGGAAACTCTGCCCGGGTCTCACAGGGCTTGGTGGTGATCCCCACAGATTCTGCTTCGGATGCCCAGCGCGAAAAGTACCAGCGCTACGTTGATGAACGTACTCCCCGGACGCGGGCGCCCCAAGGGCCGAAAGGCATGCTGTTCGCCCCGGATGTGATCGGGACCAGCGCTGAAATTGCCGAGCAGCTGTACGCCCATGCTGGGTTCCGGGAAGTCGACGAGGTAGCTTTCGCACTGCCGTTCAGCTTTGAACATGAGGACTACGTGCAGATCCTCACCGACATCGCAGCAAACCTGGGGCCCGCCTTGGGGTGGAAAGCCGCCGGATGACGAGATGTCCCGATGACGAGGTGCGACGACCGTTTCCGTGCCGAATTCTGATGGAGGGCCATGCTTAGCCAGCAATTCTCGGGCGAAGACTACCCGCCCCGCGCCTTCCGGGTCGCGGCGTCGTTGGCTTTCTGCAGAGCTTCCACCAGCTCGTCCTTGCTCATTTTCGAACGGCCCTTGACGTCCAGTTCCCGGGCACGTTGATAGAGATGTTCCTTGGAGGCGTTGGCGTCCACGCCCCCGGCGGTAGGTTTCGTTGATTCAATGCCTTCTGCCGCGTGCTGGTCAGAAGGACCCCGTTCCTCCTTCGCCTCCCAGTGGTCGCCGACTTTCTCGTAGCTGTGCTTCACCGCCGCATAAGCGGTGCGGGCTGCCCGGCCCTCATCGTTGTCGTAGGTCTCCATGGCGGAGTCGTAGGTCTTGGCGAAAGTATCCTGGGCCTTCTGCTCGGAGCGCTGCAGAGTGGATGGAAGTTCGTCTTTGCGGGCATGATCGTTCTTGCCGGTCTTGGGCATAGTACTCACGCTCCTTTGTCAGAAACCTGATCGTGGACGTGCATTCAGTTTATCAATTGACACCTGGGCCAGGCTGCCGGGGACGCACTCGTCACCTCCCCTTCAGCACGTACCTTCTTTCGGGACGCCCGACGCCGTACTTGAGCCTGACTTCCAACGCACCTTCATCGTGGAGGTACTCAAGGTAACGGCGGGCACTCACCCGGGAGGTCCCCAATTGCTCGGCAACTTCGGCAGCGGAGACATCGCCGGGAGCGGATTTCAGCGCAGCTTCCACCAACTCAAGCGTCTCTACGCTGCAGCCCTTGGGCAATGTCCGCTCGGACACACCGAGCCCAAACACCCTGTTCACATCCGATTGCTCAGCCACGTCCTTGGAGGCGTCCAACCCTTGGTAGGCATTCAGGTAGTGCTGAAGGCGCTCCTGAAGATCAGCCTGCGAAAAGGGCTTAATAAGATAATGGACAATGCCGCCGCGAAGTGCCTTGCGCACCGTCTCGGTTTCACGGGCCGCGCTGATCACCAGCACGTCAAGGTCCGGGGCAACGTCCCGGAGCTGATGCATCAGGTCCAGCCCGTTGATGTCCGGGAGATGGATATCCAGCAGCACAAGGTCCGGTTGGAGCCGCTGCGTCTCAAGGATGGCCTGCGCGCCAGTGTGCGCTACACCCACGACGCCGAACCCAGGCGTACGCTGGATGAAACCGGCGTGGACCTTGGCCACCATGAAATCGTCATCGACAATCAGTACTTTGATCACGGCTGCGCTGCCCCTTCGAAATCCGAATCGTGCTTGTTGAATCGTGCGGTGAAAACTGCCCCATGGTCGTTGGCTACTGTCAGGTCGCCACCGGACCGACGGCAGATCACCCGCGAGAGCGCCAGGCCGAAACCGCGGGCATCGCCGGGTCCTGGCTCCTTCGTGGAAAAGCCCTGCCGGAAAATGTCCTCAGCGGCGTCGGAGGGCACACCTGGACCGTTGTCCCGGACGGTGACTGAAACACCGTCCGCTGAGTTGACCACCAACACACTCACCGCCGCCCCAACCAGCCCGGTAACGGCGTCGAACGCGTTATCCACCAGGTTGCCCACCACGGTGGTGAGGTCCCGGGACAGTTCCTCGTTGACGCGCGGGAGCCCGGACTGCGGGTCGATCTGCAGTTCCACGCCGCGCTCGGTGGCCAAACTGGCTTTGGCTATCAGGAGGGCTGCGAGCGCAGGGTCCTGGATGCGGCTGGTCACTTCGTCGTTGAGCCGGGTTCGGTCCACGGTGGCGCCGTTGACGAACTGCACCACGGAATCGTATTCGCCAATTTGGATCAGGCCGGAAATGACGTGGAGTTGGTTGGCGAACTCGTGGGCTTGGGCACGCAAAGTGTCCGTCACGGTTCTGGTGGCACCAAGTTCGCGTTCCAAGGACGACAACTCGGTGCGGTCCCTGAGCGTTGTCACCGATCCGATGTCACGCCCGCGGGAGCGGAGGGCCACCCTGTTCATGACCACCAAGCGGTCCCCCACGAGCACCAACTGGTCCGGGTCTGATTGTTCCCGGGTGAGTACCACCTTCAGCGCACGGTCCACGTGAAGTGAGGCAAGTTTCCGGCCCACACAGTCTGCGGGCAGTCCCAGGAGTTGGCGGGCGCTCTCATTTGCCACGGTAATCCGCTCGTGAGGGTCAAGGGCGACCACCCCTTCCTTCAGGCCTTGCAGCATCGCTTCACGGTTTTCCACGAGCCCGGTGATCTCGCGGGGCTCCATTCCCAGGGTTTGCCGTTTGACGCGGCGGGAGAGCAGGAGGGAGCCGGCCACGCCCAGGACACTCGCAACGCCCAGGTAGGTGAGGAGGTTTGGCACCACGTCTTCCAGCCGTTCAAGGGCGGACGGATAGTTCCTGCTGATGGCGGCGATGCCGATCATGGTTCCGGAGTCGTCGAGCACTGGTACGTGTGCTGAGAGAACCTTCCCTTCATTGCCGGCAAGGACTCCGGTCCATGCCCGGCCTTCCTTGACCCTGCTGTCACCGAGCAGAAGCTGCTTGCCCAGCTGGCTGGGATCCGAGGAGGTCACCACTGTGCCGTCCAACTTTGCGAGTGCCACGTGGGAGGAACCCGAGACAGTCCGAATCGATTCGGCCACGGCGGGGAGGGAGGAGCCGTTTCGGGGTTCGGCAGTGGGCAACAAGGCGCGCACTGTGGGGTTGTTGCCCAAGGCCTCCGCGGCGGACAAGGCCCGGCGCCCTTCAGTTCGTTCGAATGCAGCGGCAGATTGGGCCAGGGAGATAGCTACGACAGCCACCAGGACCGCCAGGACGATCAACAACTGCAGCACAAGGTACTGCCCGGCCAGGGACATTCCTCTTCTTCGAGTCACTGTTTGGATCCTTTGGTGATTCCACTATGCAAGGGCCGCTAACAGCTTCAAAAGTAGTCCGCCTTGGCGTATCGGAACTATACCCTAAGCACGCTGAGCACCTTCGGGGCCGGGTGCCATAAGACTGCAAAGGCGTGAACGCAATGAACTTAAAGATCACTGCGAACACAAGAGAGATCACCGTCACGCCGGGACCTAGCATCAATTCACGGGGCACAACGCTGAGCGCCCTGCACAGAATTTCCATACTGAGAAGAGGAACACCATGCGCCAGATCCGCGCATTGCGAATCGCCGCCGTTGCCGCCGGCATCGCCCTGATGGCTACCGGTTGCGGCGCCACAGGTAAGAGCTCCACTGCTTCGTCCAGCTCCGGCGCTGCAGCCGGACCCATCACCGGCCTCCAGATCATGGTTCCCAATACTCCCGGTGGCGGTTACGACACCACGGCACGGGCCGCCGCCAAGGTCCTCGACGACGAGAAGATCGCCAACAACACGGAGGTCTTCAACCTCGCAGGCGCAGGCGGCACAGTGGGCCTGGCCCGGGTGGTCAACGAAAAGGGCAACGGGGACCTCGCCATGCTCATGGGCCTGGGCGTTGTGGGTGCCAGTTACACCAACAAGTCCGAGTCGAAGCTGACCGAAACCACCCCGCTGGCACGGCTCATTGAAGAGCCCGGCGCCATCATGGTCAGCAAGGACTCCCCGTACAAGACCATCGATGACCTCGTGAAGGCCTGGAAGGCAGATCCCGGCTCGATCTCCGTGGGTGGCGGTTCCTCGCCTGGTGGCCCTGATCACCTCCTGCCCATGCAGTTGGCGGGCGCAGTTGGAATTGACGCCACAAAGGTCAACTATGTGGCATACGACGGCGGTGGAGATCTTCTTCCGGCCATCCTGGGCAACAAGCTTGGATTCGCGGCTTCCGGTGCAGGCGAGTACCTGCAGCAGATCAAGTCCGGTGAAGTTCGCGTCCTGGCCACCAGTGGCGAGAAGCGTTTGGAAGGTGTTGACGCTCCCACCCTGAAGGAGTCCAACATCGATCTGGTCTTCACCAACTGGCGTGGAATGGTGGCCCCTCCGGGCATCAGCGAGGATGACAAGAAGTCGCTGATTGCCGCCCTGGAGAAGATGCACGAATCCGCTGGCTGGAAAGAGGCCCTGAAGACCCACAGCTGGACCGACGCCTTCATCACCGGTGACGAGTTCCAGAAGTTCCTTACGGACCAGGACAAGCGGGTGGCGGACGTGCTCACCAAGCTTGGCTTGGCGTGAGCACTATAGCAACAGGCCTGAAAGGCCGCGCCGAGCTGGGGGTAGCCCTCCTGCTCGGCGCGGTAGGCGTCCTTGTCTTCCTTGACGCCAACGGCCTGGCAACCCCGTATTCGAAGTCGGACCCCGTAGGGCCCAAGGCGGTTCCTTTCATCGTTGCCGGTCTTCTGGTGGTCTGCGCAATTTTGCTGGCCATCAACGTACTGCGTGGCGGCAAAGGCGAAGTGGAAGGCGGCGAGGACATTGACCTCGCACACCCCGCCGATTGGAAGACAGTGCTCCCCCTTGCAGGAGCCTTCATCCTGAACATCCTGCTCATCGACTGGGCGGGCTGGGTCATCTCCGGCACTGTCCTGTTCTGGGGCAGCGTGCTGGCACTTGGCAGCCGGCACTATGTCCGCGACGGGATCATCTCCGTTGCGCTGGCCCTGGCCACCTTCTACGGCTTCTACCTTGGCCTTGGCATTGCACTGCCGGCCGGACTCCTGGAAGGAATCCTCTGATGGACGTCTGGTCCTCTTTGATGGACGGTTTCGCCACCGCCCTCACCCCCCTGAACCTTCTGTACGCCATGATCGGCGTGCTCCTGGGAACGGCCGTTGGCGTTCTGCCAGGGCTCGGCCCGGCCATGACTGTGGCGCTGCTGCTTCCGGTGACGGCCGCCCTTGAGCCCACCAGCGCCTTCATTATGTTCGCCGGCATCTATTACGGCGGCATGTATGGCGGCTCAACAACCTCCATCCTGCTGAACACGCCCGGCGAGTCTTCGTCTGTTGTCACGGCCATCGAGGGCAACAAGATGGCGAAAGCCGGGCGGGCAGCCCAAGCGCTCGCGACTGCGGCCATTGGTTCCTTTATTGCCGGAACCATCGGTACGGCGCTGCTGGCAGGACTTGCACCGTTGGTGGTTCAGTTCGCCGTGAGCCTGGGCGCACCGAGTTACTTCGCCATCATGATCCTCGCCTTGCTGGCCGTCACCGCGGTCCTGGGTTCCTCCCGGCTCAGGGGCTTTGCCTCCTTGGGACTGGGGCTGGCCATCGGTTTGGTGGGCATTGACTCCGTTACCGGCCAGCGCCGCCTGACATTCGGCCAGCCGATGCTGGCCGACGGCCTGGACATCGTGGTGGTGGCAGTGGCCATCTTCGCCGTGGGTGAAGCACTGTGGGTCGCCGCGCACTTGCGGCGTTCACCGCTTCACATCATTCCTGTCGGACGGCCCTGGATGGGCAAGAAGGACTGGGCCCGCTCCTGGAAACCCTGGTTGCGTGGCACGGCCTTCGGCTTCCCGTTTGGTGCACTTCCCGCCGGTGGTGCCGAGATCCCCACGTTCCTCTCCTATGTCACCGAGAAACGGCTGACAAAGCATCCGGAGGAGTTCGGCAAGGGAGCTATCGAAGGCGTCGCGGGCCCGGAAGCAGCCAACAACGCTGCAGCCGCCGGAACCCTGACCCCAATGCTTGCCCTCGGATTGCCCACCAACGCCACAGCTGCCGTCATGCTCGCAGCGTTCACCTCGTACGGCATCCAGCCCGGCCCGCAGCTGTTCTCCAGCCAAGGCCCCTTGGTGTGGGCGCTTATCGCCAGCCTCTTCATCGGCAACCTGCTGCTCCTGCTCATCAACCTGCCCCTGGCACCTCTGTGGGCGAAACTGCTGCAGCTTCCCAGGCCGTACCTCTACGCCGGCATTCTCTTCTTCGCCACGTTGGGCGCCTACTCTGTGAACCTGCAGGCGTTCGACCTGGTGATCCTGCTGGTGCTCGGAGCCTTGGGATTCATGATGCGGCGCTTCGGACTACCTGTATTGCCCCTGATCCTGGGCGTCATCCTCGGTCCGCGCATCGAAGGCCAGCTGCGCAGGACTCTCCAGCTGTTCGCCGGTGACCCCGCCGGGCTGTGGAGCGAGCCGATCGCCGTCGTCGTCTATATCATCGTCGCCCTGATTATCCTCTGGCCGCTGCTCTTCAAGCTGGTCCGCCGCAACCGTCGAGTGCCAGCCAGCGTGGTCCCGGCCCACCCCGGCGAAGTGCTCCTCAAGGAGGACGCCGCCATCCAAGCTGACGAAAACAGCACCCGGATCCACCACAACAGCCACCACAACAAGGAGAAGCCATGACCATCGTGGTGGGATACGTCCCCACACCCGAGGGCGAAGCCGCATTGACCCAAGCCATTGCCGAAGCGAAGAAAAACAACGACACGCTGTTGGTGATCAACTCTTCCAAAGGGGACGCCCTGGTGGATAACAGGTACGCCCAGGAACCGGAGATCCAGACCATCGAGGAACGCCTTGCCCTCCAAGGCATCGAGCACATCATCAAGCAGCCCGTCCGTGGCCATGATGCCGCTGCTGAGGTACTGGATGCGGCCGACGAGCACAACGCGGAGCTGATTGTGATTGGCCTCCGCCGCCGCAGCCCGGTTGGCAAGCTGATTATGGGCAGTGTCTCGCAGAGGATCCTGCTGGAGGCGGACTGTCCGGTGCTCGCCGTGAAAGCAGACTAAACGTAAACCAGAAGATTGTGCCGGCTAATGCCCTTAGGATTCGTTCTTAGGGGCATTAGCTATACACAAACTCCAAGGGGGACCACGTGGCCGAGACCATCCGCACAGCAACAACTGACGACGCCGGAAAGCTGGCCGAGCTTGCGGCCGTCACCTTCCCGCTGGCGTGCCCGCCCGGCGCCTCAGCGGCTGACATCCAGGCCCATCTCGAAAAGACGCTCGCCGAGGCGAACTTCGTGGATTACCTGGCCGATCCGCACATCACAGTTTTGGTGCTCGACGACGACGGTCAGCTCAACGGATACACCATGCTGATTGCCAAGCCTGCTAGCGACCCGGATGCAGCCTCTGTGCTCTCGGCGCTCCCCTCCACGGAACTCAGCAAGTGCTACGTCCACCCGGACCACCATGGCCAGGGAGCCGCATCCCGCCTCATGAAGGCCTCAGTCGCGGACGCTGCGGAAAGGGGTGCGGCAGGAGTCTGGCTTGGCGTGAACAGTGAAAACGCCAAGGCGATCCGTTTCTATGAAAAGAGCGGTTTCCAGAGGGTGGGCACCAAGTCCTTCAAACTGGGCGACACCGTGGAACATGACTTCGTCATGGAGCACACGCTCTAGCCAGCACACGCTCTAGCCAGCACCCGGGCAGTTAGCCGAACAAGTCACCAGCCAGTGGCGGCCGGGGGTCGGAGCGCAGCTGCAGGCCGGCTGGCAATCCCGTCACCGTGCCGTTTCCCGAGGACGCCTGGATCGTGATCCGCGAGCGCCCCAGCAGCACGTTTTCTGCCTTGAACTCCCCAAACGAGTCCGGGAGGATGGGCGCCAGGTGGAGCACTTTCCTGGTGAAATCGGGGTCGAACCGCAGGAGTATGCGAGCCAGCTGAATAGGGGCCGCAGCCGCCCACGCCTGTGGGGAACACGCCGTCGGATAGGGCACCGGCTCCGGAAAGTCCGAGCGGTCAAAGCCGCAGAAAAGTTCCGGAAGCTGACCGCCGAAGTGCTCCGCGGCGTCGAACAATCCGCTCGCCACCCGGCTGGCTTCCTTCACGAAGCCATAGCGCATGAGTCCGGTGGCCACGACCGCGGTATCGTGCGGCCAGACCGAGCCGTTGTGGTAGCTGACAGGGTTGTAAGCGCCCATGTCCGAACCAAGGGTGCGGATCCCCCAGCCCGTGAACATTTCAGGTGACATCAGCCGCTCGGCCACAAGTGCAGCCTTGTCCTCGTCCACAATGCCCGTCCACAGACAGTGGCCCATGTTGGACGTGCAGGAATCCACGGGTTTCTTGTCCTTATCCAGGGCAAGGGCGAAATAGCCTTTGTCCGGCAGCCAGAAAGACTCGTTGAATGCCTCCTTGAGCGCTTCCGCCTGGTCCGCGCAACGGCGTTCGACGGCGGTATCGCCCGCGGCGCGCGCCAGCAGCGAACGCCCAACGTATGCTCCATAGGCGTAAGCCTGG
Source organism: Arthrobacter sp. 1088 (assembly GCF_031455315.1). Taxonomy (NCBI): domain Bacteria; kingdom Bacillati; phylum Actinomycetota; class Actinomycetes; order Micrococcales; family Micrococcaceae; genus Arthrobacter; species Arthrobacter sp. 1088. The sequence goes on along the minus strand of NZ_JAVDSM010000010.1, from coordinate 204,174 downwards.
ACCTCACATAGAGCGATGGGTGTTTCAGCGATCGTGCCGTCGGCGAAGTTGATGCCGTCCCAGGAGTCCTTCCACCCTTGATTGATCAGGCCGTGGGTGTTGGGGCGTTGGTATTCGATGAACCCGTCGCCATCCCGGTCGCCGTATTTCTCCATCCAGGAGATAGCACGGTCTGCGTGGGGAAGGAGGGAATCGATGATGTCCGTCCCCAGACCCCACCGGCTGAGCTCGCCAAGCAGCATGACGAAAAGTGGCGTTGCATCGATGGTTCCGTAGTAGGCGGTTCCGCCCAAGGAGAGTCCGGCCGTGACTCCCAGCCTCACCTCGTGGGGCATGCGGCCGGGTTCTTCCTCGGAGTCGGCGTCCACTTTGCTGCCTTGAAGCCCGGCCAGTGTTTGCAGCGAGCCGGCCGCGAGTCCTGGGTCCACCATGAGTGACATGTAGGACGCCATGATCGAGTCGCGTCCAAAGAGCGCCATGAACCAGGGCGCCCCTGCTGCGACGGCAGCACGCCCAGGGTGCTCATGGTCGAAGATCCGCAACGAACCAAGATCGCTCTGGCTTCGTTCAAGGACTTCCTCCACGTTCCTGTCCGTGACGGCGATCCGGGGAACGTGCTCCGCCCAGGCCATATGCCGGCGGACGCCAATCGTGTGGTGCAGGGCCGTGGTTTCCGTAAACGGCTCGTCCGGCCCCTTTCCGTTGATCAGGGGAATGGCAATGACGCTGGTGCTCCATTGGCTGCGGGCCGGGATGGTGACATGGAATGTCAGTCCTTCCGGATTCGCTTTGGCACCCGAAGCCCGGAACGCCACGCCGCGACGTTCCCCGTTCGCGTGCACGGCCTCGATGTGCAGTTCCTTTTTGCGGGCCGTTTTCTCGGTGGCTCCTGCCCTGCTTGCCCGGCCACCTTTGACATCGAAAAGGTCGGCGAGGTCGGCGTCGATGAGCAACTCGATTTCGCACGGCGCCGGCTGGCCCGAGTAGTTCCGGATGGTGAGGTCATCGCGCAGGCCAGCGCCCACGTGCCGGTGGTGCTGGACCACCAAGGGACTGTCGAAACGACCATCGCTGGAGCACGCCCGGCCAACGTATTCGGCTTGGAAGGCGGTGCGGTTGGTGGTGACCAGGGGCTCCCGGAGGGCTCCGTTGATCCTGAGGATCCAGCGGGAGACGATCCGGGTGTCCTGGTAGTAGGTGCCCTGGGAGCCGCCGCCGTGGATGTCACCGGAATGCGAGGAGATGCAAAAGGATGAACCTTCGACGACGGTCACGGCACCCAGCTCGGAAGCGCCTGCCTCCGTATCAGCGTTCCAAGCAGTCATGGCCCACGAAGCCTTCCTCGGGAAATGTCCTGCTTATCGATCACAGGTTGATGGGGGCTTGCCTCTGATTGTCTTGCAACTTGCCGTTGCCGGGAAGGCCTCCGGCCTTGAATTCTTCGATGACCGTGGCATAAAGCTCCAGATGGTCCGCCGCCATCCGTGCTGCATTGAAATACTCATCCACGGTACGCCGGCACTCTGCACGGCTCAGCCCTTGCACGTCCTGTACAAACCCTGCGAGTTCATTGGTCTGCGCCAGATATCCTGTGACGCCATGCCGGACTATTTCCGGTGCAGCGCCCATTGGGGTGGACAGTACGGGTGTTCCGGTGGCCAACGACTCGATCATGACCAGCCCGAACGGTTCATGCCATTGGATGGGGTTGATCATGGCCATCGCTCCGCCCATCAGTTCGTACTTCTCCGGGTCTGAGAGTTCGCCCAGGAATTCTTCCTGGGAACCAAGGACCGGCTCCACGACGTCGTGGAAGTAATCCTGCTCATCCTTGGCATGCATCTTGGCAGCGATGCGGAGCGGCACCCCGGCCTCACGGGCAACGGCCACCGCCTCCAGCAGGCCCTTGTCCGGGCACATGCGTCCGACAAAGCATGCATATCCGCCGGTGCCGTCGCCGACGGAAACGGTGGACAGATCCAGGCCATGGTGGATGACGGCCGAAATTTGAAGGTCGGAGATGCGGCTGCATTGATCATGCGAAATGCCAATGATCGCGGTGTCCTGGGCCATATCCCGGTAGAGCCCTGCATACCTCGGTGTCAGCGGGCCATGGACGGTGGTCACCACGGGAACACCCGGCGGCCGGTGGGCGTAGAGAGGTCCGGCAAGGGTGTGGTCATGAATGATGTCCACGTCCTTCATGCCGGCATAAGCCTTGATGACGTGGTGTAACTCGCTGAGCGTCAGCCCCAGCTCTTCAGGCTCGCTGGGCCCGAAGCCCCGCAGCAGCGGAACGGGGCAGGTGCTGTCAGACGCCGCCGCCAGTAGTACGTCATGCCCTGCATCGGATAAGGCACGGGCCAAGGCATCCACAACCCGTTCCGTGCCGCCATACCGTTCCGGGGGCACTGTGAACCATGGTCCAACGATGAGTCCAACGCGCATGCTGAAGGCCTCCACAAATATGCGAACCCGCGCACGGGGTTCAACCTCGTGTTCATCGCGGCCCCAGACACACGCGATTCTTCGGGACGAAGAGCGCCCCACCGGCTGACTGCATAACCTGCTTCACACATTAGGCTGGGCACGCCAGCCCCGGCAATGGGTGACGAAAATAACAGACTTTTCCGGAATGCGCGCAAGGCCCTCGAAGTTGACCACAGCATGAAGATTGAGATCTGGTCCGACGTCGCGTGTCCCTGGTGCTACATCGGCAAGCGCCGCTTTGAGACTGCCCTGGCACAGTTCCCCCACCGTGATTCCGTGGACATCGAGTGGAAGAGCTACCAGCTGGATCCCTCAATCCCCGGGCACTATGACGGCACGGAATTGGACTACCTGAGCAAACGCAAGGGCCTGGCTCCGCAACAGGTCAAGCAAATGTTCGCCCACGTCACGGAGACCGCCAAGGGCGAGGGCCTGGACTATCACTTCGACAAGGTAGTAGTTGCCAACAGCTTCACGGCCCACCGCCTCATCCACCTCGCCGCAGCCCATGGCCGCCAGGATGCCGCCAAGGAACAGTTGCTCAGCGATCACTTTGAGCACGGTGAGGACATCGGCAACCAGGAATACCTCACGAAACTTGGCGCCGCTCTGGAACTGCCGCCCAACGAGGTCGCAGTGCTGTTCACCACCGACAAATATTCGGACGCCGTCAACGAGGACATCAATGAAGCCCGCGCCATCGGCGTCACCGGTGTTCCGTTCTTCGTGATCGACCGCAAGTACGGCATCTCCGGAGCCCAGCCGGCGGAGCTCTTCAGCGAGGCCCTGAACCAGGCGTGGCAGGAAGCCAATCCCCTGATCCCCGTGGGCGCATCCGACGCCGAAGCCTGCGGCCCGGACGGCTGCAGCATTTAACGCAACGCGGGGTCACTTAGGGCCCATGTTGGCTGTCAACATGGGCCCTAAGTGACCCCGCGTTGTTTCTAAGCGGCTAGTTTTTCACAACCTCAAGCTCGACGACGGCCCAGGACAATGCGGGCAGCGTCAGCCGGAGTTCCGAACCAGTCGCCTTGACGCCTTCCAGCGGCTTCATGCCGACCCGACCCTGCTGGTCCTGCGTGTTGATGGTGAACCTGTCACCGCCCTCGGGGATCTCCAGGACTTCGGCGCGGAGCACCTGGCGCGCGTCGAAACCTCGAAGGGCTGCCTCGACGTCGGCCGCTTCTTCCAGCCCACGGTTGGCGAAGAACAGCGCAACGCGCCCCGTTTCCTCGTTCCACGTGGCGCTGACATCCACAAGGTCCGTGCCGCCGAACCGCGCATTCTCGTACTTGTCCGAGTCCACGGAAAGCCGCAGGATCTGGCCCGTGGCAAGCTCGGCCATCCGGGCGAACGGGTGGAAGATGGTCTGCTTCCATGCCGGCCCGTTCTCTTCCGAGAGGATCGGCGCGATCACGTTGACAAGCTGCGCCTGGTTGGCGATCTTGACGCGGTCGCCGTGGCGGAGCAGCGAGTTGAGCAGGGTCCCCACCACCACGGCATCCGTCACGTTGTACTTGTCCTCGATGACGCGGGGGTGCTCCCGCCACGGGGCCTTGACGATGTTGCTCAACTGGTCCTCGGTGTCCCGCCCACGCTGGTACCAGACGTTCCATTCGTCGAAGGACAGGCTGATGTGCTTCTTGTGCTTGCCCTTCGCCCGAACGGCGTCCGCGGTGGCGATCACTGACTCGATGAAGTAGTCAGTATCGACGGCGGACGCCAGGAAGCTGCCGACGTCGCCTTCTTCTTCGAAGTAGTAGGCGTGGAGGGAAACGTAATCCACTTCGTCGTAGGTGTGGGTGAGGACCGTCTGCTCCCAGGCACCGAACGTAGGCATCCGGGAGTTGGAACTGCCGCAGGCCACCAATTCAATGTCCGGGTCCACGAACCGCATGGCCTTGGCCGCTTCCTGGGCAAGCCGCCCATACTCCTCGGCGGTCTTGTGGCCGATCTGCCAAGGACCGTCCATTTCGTTGCCCAGGCACCACAGCTTGATATCGAACGGGTCCTTGTGGCCGTTCTTGGCGCGGAGATCGGACCAGTAGCTGCCGCCAGGGTGGTTGGCGTACTCGACGATCTCGCGGGCAGCATCCACTCCCCTGGTGCCCAGGTTGATGGCTTCCATGATTTCCGTGCCGGCCTGCTTGGACCAGTCCACGAACTCGTGCAGGCCGAAAGCATTCGTTTCCACGGTGTGCCAGGCACCGTCCAGGCGGCGGGGCCGGGTTTCGCGCGGGCCGATGCCGTCTTCCCAGTTATAGCCGGAGACGAAGTTGCCGCCTGGGTACCGGATGACAGTTGCACCTAGTTCCTTGACCAGCTTCAGGACGTCCTGCCGGAAGCCGTTCTCGTCGGCCTCAGGGTGGCCGGGTTCGTAGATGCCGCTGTAGACACAGCGGCCCATGTGCTCCACGAAGGAGCCGAAGAGGCGCCTGGGTACCTCGCCGATGGTGAAATCTCGATCGAGGGTGATGCGTGCGCGGGACATTTATCTCCTTGGTTGTGTTCTGAAACAGTTGGTTGGCGAAGGTTCCGGATCAGGTTCCGGCGAGTCCCGTCGTCGCGACGCCCTTGATGATCTGGCGTTGGAAGAACAGGAAGACAACGATGAGCGGCAAAGCTGCCAGCAAGGCAGACGCCATGTTCTGCGCGTACTGGACGCCGTAGGCGCTCTTGATGGTTTGCAGGCCCACCGGGAGGGTCAGCAGGGAGTCGTCGTTGGTGGAGATGAACGGCCACAGGAAGTTGTTCCACGCACCGATGAACACGAAGATCGCGACGGCGGCCAGGATGGGCCGGGACAACGGCAGGATGATCTGCACGAAGATCCGGAGACGGCTGGCACCGTCCATCACTGCCGCTTCTTCAAGTTCATGCGGGATCTGGTCGAAGAACTTCTTGAGTACGAACACCATGGCGGGGTGAATCACCTGCGGCAGGATGATGGCCCACGAGGTATCGATCATTTTGAACGCGAGCATTTGGTAAAAGAGCGGAATCATCAGCACGGGTGGCGGGACAATGATGGCTGCGATGATCACGACCATCAGGACCTTCTTGCCTTTGAACTCGATCCTGGAGAGTGCGTAAGCAATAAGAGCCGAGATCACCAGTGTGATTGCCGTGATGGCCGCGGAAGTGTAGAGCGAGTTCCACGTCCAGAGCGGGATGTTCCCTGCCTGGAACACATTGACGAAAGCGTCAAAGGTAAAGCCCGACGGCGGGAACCAGCTGACCTTGGACGCTGACGCATCCGCTTCGGACTTGAACGCAGTAACCGTGGCCCAGGCGAAAGGAATCAGCCAGAGGACCGCAATGAAGGCGGCCACTGTGACTGCCGCGATCTTGCCCACTGTCAGCTTTTTGCGCGGCTGCCGTATGACTTGGCGGCTACCGCTGGCTGGGGTCGAACGGGTGAGGGTGGTGGTTGCCATGGCTATACGCTCCTGCGGCGGGTGATGACGAACTGCAGCGCGGAAACCAGCACGATCAGTCCGAAGAAGATGTAGGAGATAGCTGCGGAATATCCCAGCCTGTATCCGGTGAACCCGGTTTCGAAGATGTACTGGACCACGGGACGGGTAGATCCGCCCGGACCCCCGCCTGTCATCTGGTAAATCTGGTCAAAGACTTTCAGGGAAGCCAGGATCTGGAGCAACACAATCATCACGGTTGTGGGCGTGAGCTGCGGCATCGTGATGGAGAAGAATTGCCGCCAAGCGCCTGCGCCGTCCAATGACGCTGCTTCATAGTGCTGGACGGGGATGTTCTGCATTGCCGCCAGGTAGAGCAGGAAGTTGAAGCCAACAGTCCACCAGAGTGTCGCGATCACGATTGACCACATGGCCACATTGGGATCGTTGAGCCACCCCACTTTTGCTATGCCGAACTTTGACAGGAAATCGTTGATCAGGCCGAGCTGCGGGTTGTACATCCAGACAAAGAACAGCGACACAACTGTGGATGCCAGCAGGAACGGCGCAAAGTAGGAGAGCCGCCACAGCCACTGGGCTGGAAGGCCGATGTTCAAGAGGGCCGCCATCACCAACGCAATCAGCACCAGGGGAACCGTGCTGATGACTGTGAAGTACAACGTGTTGCCCAGTGAACGCCACATCCCGGCATCGGCAAAGGCTTCGGCGTAGTTGGAAAATCCGATGAGGGTGTCGTTGGCGCCTGTCAGGGATTTGCCCGTGAGACTCATGTAAAAGCCGTACAGAATAGGCCAAATGAGGAATACGAGGAAGAAAATCAGGAAGGGCGCTGCGAATGCCCACCCGTTCAGGGTGTCCCGGCTTCTTCGGAGAGATAGCCCGGCCTTGATGCCTGGGCTGCGTGTTGTCCGTGGTTGGCTGGTCTGCCGGGACAGTGTAGAGGAACTCATGAAGGACTCCTTTGTCGCTCGGTGTGCTGTGCCGGTCAGACCGGATTGGGCCGGGATAGAAGGTCGTTGGTGCGGGCCACGAAGCCGTCCCACCCCTCAGCTGCTTTGGTGCGTCCCAGAAGTACGTTCTGGATGTACTCGGCAAAATAGTTTTGCCAGTCCGAGCCGGATCCGCTGAACCAGGCCTCGGGATCGTAGTTGATGATGTCCGCCGCGTTGGCGTAGTGGATCTGGGGCGTGAGCTCCCCGTAGGCCGGCGATTGAACCACAGGCTGGTATGCCGGGATGTGGCCTGCCTCAGCCCATAACAGCGAACCCTTGAGGATGTCGCTGACGAACTTATATGCGTCTTTACGCTTCTCTTCATCCACCACGAGTTGCCGCGGAAGGACGAAGGAATGCGAGTCGGCGTAGGAAGCCGGTGTCCCGTAAAGGGTGGGGATGGTGGCAGCGTCGACAGGCAGTTTCGCTTTCTTCATGGTGGGTAGTTCCCAGCCGCCGCTGAAGACCATTCCCGAGTCGCCCCGGACAAACTCTGCGATGCCGGTATTGATGTCATTGCCCTTGGCTGCGATGGTGTCATCAAAGAGGGAGGCCATGAATTCCAGTGACTCTATGGCAGCGTCCCGATCAGCCTGCATGGGTTGGCCGGGAGTCAGCACAATTTCCGCGCCGTGCTGCTTGTACAGGGTGTAGAACAGCCGCCACATCTGCGCGCCGAGGTTCAGGTATCCAAGGGAAAGACCGTGGGCCTTGGTGACTTTTTGCATCTCCAGTGCCATGGCCTTGAATGCGTCCGGTGAATTCACCTCCTGCAAGAGGCCGTTGCTTTCCAGGAGACCCGCTTTGCCGGCTATGTCCGTGTTATAGAACATGATGAACGGGTGCGAGTCCAGCGCCAGGGAGAAGACCTTTCCGTCTTGCTGGCCCTTTTCCCAGATGCGCGGCGCGAAGTTCTCCGGCGTGATGCCATTCTCCGCGAGCAGCCCCAGATCCCAGGGCTCAATGAGGCCGCCCGGGGCATATCCGGGAACTCGGCTGGCGTGCATAATGGCTACCTCTGGAGGCCGGCCCCCGGCAGATGCCATGGCCAGCTTGGTGTAATAGGGCGGGCCCCATGCCAACACGGTGGGGTGCACCTTGAAACCGGGATTGGCTTGGTTGGCATTGGCGATCATCGCTTGCATCTTGGTACCGTCGCCGCCGGACAAGAGATGCCAGAAGCCGATCTCCCTGACTTCGCCGGCTTGGGCCGCGCCTCCACAGCCTGTGAGGCTGGTGGCCAGAAGCCCGCCGCCGAGGAGGGCCGATCCAGTCAATAACTGTCTCCGGGTCAACTGTTTCCCGGTCAATGATTCAAACTGCTTCACCCGTAACTCCTTTGGAAGGGTGGCTGAAAAGGACACAACTGCTGCGCAAAATCCGGCTTCGGTGCATCCCCACTGCCGGGTAAAGGGTGGCCCGGGGGTGACGCGGCTCTCACATTACATCGTTGTAATAGGGGAGGCAAGAGAAAATTGTTAGCGCGAACAGTTTAATGTTGAAGGCCTCTTCAGCGGCTGCTGTCCCGCTCCACAATGCTGTAGTCAACGGTGACAACACGTTGCCCCTGGCCCCTGTCCGCCATTCGCTCGGTGAGGAGGCGCAGGGCTTCGGTGGCGATGGTTCGTTTATCGAAAGACACCGTGGTCAGGGAGGGAACCGCGTAGCGCCCATCCATGACGTCGTCGAAACCAGCCACCGCTATATCGTCAGGAACACGGACGCCCTTTTTCCACAGCGCATTGAGGGCGCCAATGGCCAGCGAATCCGTGAAGCAGAACAACGCCTCAGGCAGCGGGTTGGATTCCAGGTAATGCATCAGGGATTCGGCGGCGGAGCCAGGAGTCCATTGACCGCAGGAGATCAGCAAGGATTCATCCAGCGGAATCCCCAACTCCGCAAGCGCAGCCTCGTAACCCTGTCTCCGTTGGATCGAGGTGGCAGACTGCCTGGTCTTGTTGATACCCAGCACGGCGATGCGCCGGCGTCCGGGCTTGGCCAGGGCAAGCGTCATATCGCGCGCCGCCGCGAAACTGTCCACGTAAACCCGGTCCGCAAGCTCCTGGGTCACTTCGCCCAACAGGACCACAGGAGGCAAAGCCACCCCAACCTTCACGGCACTTTCATCCAGCACCACAGGGTTGAGAATCAGGCCGTCAATGAGGTTGGAGCGCGCTCGGGTCATCAGCTCATGCTCGCGCTGCGGATCCGAACCTGTTTCCTCGATCTGGACGCTCCAGCCCTGCTCATGGGCTACTTCCACAATGTTCTGGGCTATCTCAGCCGAGAACGGGGTGGCCAGATCCGGCAAGGCCAGCGCGATTACACCCGAGCGGCCGTTGCGGAGTCCGCGCGCAGAAAGGTTGGGCACGTAGTCGAGCTCCTGCATTGCTTGCTCAACCCTGAGCCGCGTTGGAGCGCTGACCGGCACGATTCCGTTCATGACGTTCGAGACGGTTTTCGGCGATACTCCCGCGCGGCGCGCCACATCCTTGACCGTTGCCCGCAACAGTCCCCCTCATGAATTTAGTGTCCGGTTCACACGATGTTACGCGAGTCTGCGTATACCTCATGCGCCGGGGACGGGCGGGTTCCAACGACGGTCACAACCGATTTGCTATGAGCACACATCGTAAATGGCCAGCTCGGGGATGACTGGTGCGGGTAAACGCGGCACTCCTTCAGCCGCCCGCTCAGCGTTCAGCCTGCGGGCAGTTCTCATCCGTCAACGACGGACATCGGTAGGCCGCCCCCATGCACGGTAGGGGCGATGCTGTCCAGCTGCCAGCCGTCCCCAGATATCCGGAATGCCGCGATCTGCGGCAGCGAGTAGCCCGATGGGATGCTGGTCGGCCCATTCGCTGTCGAGGATTGGTGTTCCTCGGTCAATTCCTTGAACCGGACGCTTGCCTCCGAACCGGTCACCTCGACCGACTCCACCGTTACCTTCGTCGAAAAGGACGTGTACCAGAAGCCCATTGACTTGAATCCGGCCTTTGACCGAGCCACCACTTCGAGGTCCCGGTCGCGCTTGGACCGGTAGGCCGCCGTCATCTGCCCCTCGGCAAGGCGCGGGGCGGGGGGAGTGTCGAGGACTGTGCCGTTTCGATCCTCGACCGCAGCCTGGATGATGGCCGCGAGCTCGGACGACGACGGGCCTGGCACGGATTCGGACGACCCCACTGCGGGCGGCCCGGCGGCCGGCTGGCACCAGGCGAGGGCGAACCCGAGCACAGCCACCACGGTGACCGTGTACGGCGAGTACTTCACCGTGCTCCCCCTTGCCCTGGATGTCAACACAGCCTGCCGCGCCGAACCCACCCCAGTCAATGGGGCCCAATGACGGCCCTGTCCTCCGCAAAGATTCTCCGCAGGCGGTCCGCTACGCTCCCCCCCAACTCGTATGACGGCGGTCCGGACCCTGCCCCGGATTCATGCAGACCACGGTGAGTTAACGGATACAACGAATTAACCTCTCAGGCTCTTGACCGGGACGGGTCGCGCCCTTAGAGTTTTCTGATATATGAGTCATATGTCACACGTCGCCGACCTCGATTCCAGGTTTTGATCCCGATGGGTCGGCGCGAGGGTGCCGGTAACGACGGCCTTGGCATATGCATCTCGAAGAGCAGTGATACATGACGACGCCGAAATCATCTCGCGTCCTGCGGCCGTACCGGCTGGCATCGAGCCAGCCGGTATCGTCCACCGGGCGCTAAGGGCTGCGGCTGTCCGAGCATCTAAGCAACGGCGCTCTGGTGCCGTCAGCGGTCTGCGCTGAACCAGAAGGGAACAAATCTCAATGATCCATCCGACCAGGACGACGGCCTCCGTCGACACCCCCATACCAAAAGAGACCAGCTCCAAGTTCAAACGCCGCTTCATGGTGCGGCTTGTCGCGGTCTTCATCGGCGGGATGTTCCTCGACGGCTACATTCTCGGAATTATCGGCCCCGTCACCGGACTCATGCGGTCAGATCTCCAGCTCGACGCACTATCGCTGGGCATGATCGCCGCAGGTCCGCTGGTTGGTATCTTCGTCGGCTCCCCGCTGGCCGGCTGGGCTACTGACAAGTTCGGACGCAAACCCATGTTCCTCGTGGACATGGGCCTGTTCCTGTTCGCCTCAGCAGCCCAGTTCTTCATAACCTCCGGGGACGGGGCCGTGATCCAGCTTGCCGCCATCCGGTTCCTCATGGGCGTCGCCATCGGTGGCGAATACTCAATCGGTGGGCCGTTGCTATCAGAGTTCTCCCCTCCGAAGCTCCGCGGGCGATTGCTCGGGCTGACCTTGGTCGCCTGGTACGTCGGTTTCATGATGGCATTCATCATCGGCACGCTCCTGCACGACGCCGGCACCCCCTGGCGCCTGGTACTCGGCACGAGCACGATACTCGCACTCGTCCTGTTCCTCGCCCGCATGGGCCTCCCCGAATCGCCGAGCTGGCTTATTACGAAGGGCCGGCATCAGGAAGCACTCGCGATCGCACGCAGATACGTCGAATCGCCCCAGATGCACGACAGCATCACCGGAGAGATGGATCTGAGGATGATCCAGGAGGCCGAAGCCGCGAAGAGCGGGACCAAAATCAAGAACGCCTCCTTCGGAATGCTGTTCTCGAGGCAGAACTGGCGCGCCACCGTCTTCACTGCAGGTTTTTGGTTCTGCGCGGTCACTCCGTACTTCGCAATCGCGACCTTCGCCGACGAGGTGCTCAACCAATTCGGCTTCGGCGGCGGCTGGGCCGGTGGAGTCGGCCTGTCCGCACTTGCGGTCGCGGGCGTTGTTACCAGCGTTCTTTTGATTGACAAGCTCGGTCGCCGAATCCTCACTGTGCCCGGGCAGTGGCTCTGCGCGGGCATCCTGCTGGTCATCGGAGTCTGGGCGGACGCACCAGCAATCCTCGTGCTCGTCCTGTTTCTCGCCTTCTCCTTCTTCAATGCCGGCTACACCACAATGACCCAGGTCTATCCGGCCGAGGTATTCCCCGGCCACCTGCGTGGCGTCGGCATGGGCTTCGCCGCGTCCTTCAGCCGCATCGGAGCCGCACTCGGCACCTTCGCCCTGCCCTGGGCGATCGCCAACATCGGCATGGGCGCAACCATGGTCGTAGCCGCCGCCGTCGCATTACTCGGCGCAGCCCTCTCGCAATGGCTCGCGCCTGAGACCAAGGGGCGCACCCTCGCGGAGATCTCAGCAGACTTCTCCCACTGACACCTGGACTGCGCGGTGACCTGGAGCAGGAGCTAGGAGCCATCATTCTTTTCCTGGTTGGGTAGGCGTGCCTACAGCACAGCTGTAGGCACGCCTACCGTCCATTCAGACCCAGCCCCCAGGTTCGGGATACACGTACACAAGCTGGCAGGACTTGGTGACACATCACTGTAAAGTGTCTATATGCCCAGGATCACGGCCGCCACGAACGCTGCCCAACGCGCCGAGACCCAACGCCGTATTCTGACCGCCTTCGGTGAACTCCTCTTCACCCACGGGCTGCCCGGCCTCACCATGACCGACGTCGCGCGCCACGCAGGCGTTGGCCGCACCGCCGTTTACAACTACTACGCAGACATGGAGCAGTTGCTCATCGCGTACGCGCTGGATGAAACCGAGCGCTTCATCGTGGACCTTCGGGATTCGCTGGCAGCCCTTGAAAACCCAGTGGACAGGCTGGCCCTCTACGTCCGCGCCCAGGTGGAGGACCTCAGCCGCCGCCACCTACCGCCAGGCCCAGCGATGGCCGCCGTTCTTTCCCCGGCCTCGTTCGCGAAGCTCGCGGACCACGTGGGCGAGCTCAACGTCCTCCTCCAGGACATCCTCACTGACGGCGTCCAGCAGGGCTACCTCCCGGACACTGATGTCGCCCAGTTGGCGCGGCTCATTCACGGCACACTGTCTGCCAGTGCAGCACGACGCAACCGAACGCCCGACGGCGGGACTCCCCCGCCTGCCCCAGCCTCCGACGTCGAGCCCCAGACAGCGCAAACGGTTCGATTCATCCAACTGGGTGCGGGAGCGCAGTTCGACGAAGCGGGCAAGCCCGTCCGCCTGGATGCACTGACGCTATAACTACCAGGCCTGCGACCTACTGCGCGGGGCGGGTGGGGATGATCGGCCACCGGGAGTTGTCCGCGATTCTCAGGTCCTCGCGCGGACAGCTGAGTTTGCCTGGAGTCTGGTCCACGAGTTGCGGTTCAACCAAGCCCTGAAAGCCCCGGGTGAGGACCACGTCCACTGATTCGTCTTCGCGGTTGTCCTGGAAGTAATCCGTTCCGGCCAAATTCCGCTGGACGTTGAATGCGGCTGCCTGGCCCTTGACTCCCGAGACCACCACCCCGATTCCCGAGTACGCGGTGTCGCTGTTGTCCACGGAAAGGACCTTGTACCCCCGTGCTGTGAACTCGTCGGCGACAGTATTGGCCAGCCCTGCCCGCGAGGTGGCATTGAAGACGTTGATGTTCACGGTTTCGTTCGGCACGTAGTCGAATGTAGTGGTGGGGCACAGGCTGGTTGGCGCTTTGCTGGCGATCGCCGTGGGAATCCTGATGACACCATTCATGATGGCCCAGGCACCAACTGCTCCGGCTGCTATGACGCCTACCAGCAGGACAAGGACAATGGCGTGGAAGACGCGGCGCCGGAAGCGGCTGCGTTGGGCACGGGCGTCCTCGGCGAACGTGGCGCGAAGCTCAGGTCCGGTCACCACATGGTGCCCGTGCAACTGCGTCACATCTTTGGGACGCTTGCCCTGCCTAGCCATCGATTACCAATACGCGTGCGTGAATGGCCGTCCTCTGGTGGAGCGCGGTACGGACTGCCCGATGGAGCCCATCTTCGAGGTACAGCACGCCCTGGTACTGGACCACGTGCGGGAACAAATCCCCAAAAAATGTTGAATCTTCTGCGAGCAATGCCTCCAGATCCAGGGTGCGCTTGGTGGTAACAAGTTCATCGAGGCGAACGGGCCGCGGTGGAAGGGCAGCCCAGTCACGCGGCGCGGAATATCCATGGTCAGGGTACGGGCGTCCCTCGCCCACAGCTTTGAAGATCACCCTGCAAGCCTATGGAAGATGCTGCGCTAACGGAACTTGTGACCCCCGGCACACGCAGGTTGTGGCCAAACGGTGACTATCCGACGTCAGGCGTCATAGCTGTGATGCACACCTCGGGGACTGACAGAATAGGGGCATGACTCAATCGCTCCAAGGTACCGACCGGACCGCTGCCCACACGGCCCCAGCCCTCGCGCTGCTGCTGGACGTCGACGGCCCCATCGCCAGCCCTGTAACGCGCGACGTCAAGCCGGATATCATCGCGGACCTCGTGGCGCTGGCTTCGGCCGGCATCCCCGTCATCTTCAACACGGGCCGCTCGGACGCGTTCATCAGCGAACAGGTCATGGGGCCGATGATCGAGGCCGGCATGCCGGCCGGTACCATCATCCACGCCATCTGCGAGAAGGGCGCCGTCTGGTTCAGCTACACAGCTGCCGGCCCCGGACCCATCCACGTGGACCACGAGCTCGCCGTGCCCAAGGCCTACGGGGATGACATCCGCAGGCTCGTCGCCGAGGACTACTCCGCGCACATGTTCTTCGATGAGACCAAGCGCGCCATGGTCTCCGTTGAGCAGCACCTTGACGTGGCCAGCGAAGATTACCTGGCCGAGCAAAAACTCTTCGACGCAGACGCCCTGAACATCATGGGCCGCCACGGCCTCAACGCAGCCATCCTGGACCACCACGCCCCGGAGTCCGATGACACAGTGGACTACCGCCTGGACCCCACCATTATTTCCACGGACATCGAATCCGTCCGCTTGGGCAAGGACCTTGGCGCCAGCCGGGCAGTGGAAATGTTGGCCGCGCAGGGAATCACCCCGCTCTCCTGGCGCACCGTGGGTGATTCCCGTACGGACTACGCCATGGCAGACTGGCTTCACCACAACGACCACGATGTGAAGCACGTGGACGTCCGGCCCGCAGACGGCGTTCCGGTGAAGCCTTACACCATTCTTACCGCCGCCGACCTCGAGCTGGCGGACGACGTCATTCACGACGACGCCGGCGGAGCCTTCCTGCGCAGCTGGCGCGAGGCCCTCGCCATCTAGACTCCCGCATTCCCCAGAAACGACTCACAACAGTACGGAGAAAAGCCATCACGCAAGCACAGGTCGATCCGATTTACCACGGCAGCCCCACCGTAGAGGAAGATGCGATCGCCGAGGCGGTCTCACCTGCCGTCGTTGCCCACCTGAAGCACAGGTCCGACGTCGTCCGTCACCGCGGGCGGTACGCCCTCCTTAACGGTGACCTCACGCCTCAACAGGCAATGGTTGCGGACCTGCTGGCCATCCGCGCCGCTTTGGACGCCGCCGGCGTGGACTTCATCCTGGTGCGTGGCAATGACGAAAGGCCGGTCATCGCCGTCGACTGGGAGTCGCGCAAGGACGTTCGCGAGGCACTGGTTGCTGCCTTCCGCAATGAGCCGTTCTACTCCATGACTGTCGATGCCAAGAAGAAAACCTCGGTCCTGGTTGCAGACGGCGAACTCTCGGCCAACCGGAAAGCACGGATCTTCCGCCTGTACCGGCCCAGGGTGGAACTCGGCGGCGGCCTTTGGTACGGCCCTGCCCTCGGTGTCCAGTTGGAACTGTGGAGGTTCGAAGGCGACCACCTTGAACTCCCCGTGGAGAATTCCCTGACCCGGCGCACCATGCTGCGCCAGGACGCCGTTCGCGGTACCGTGCAGCGCCATGGCCTCACTTGGCCGACCATCGAGAACATGTTCGCGGACCATGCCAGCGACATCGACTTCGACATCGACATCGTCTTCTCGTGGGTGGACGGCAGCGACCCCGAATACATCGCCAGGAGGCGCGCCCAGCAGGCCGGGGCTGTCCTCGGCGAGGGCGATGACCATGAGGCACGCTTCCGGCAGATCAACGAGCTGAAGTATGCACTGCGCTCGGTCCACATGTTCGCACCGTGGGTGCGCCGGATCTTCATTGCCACCGATTCGCCCACACCGGCATGGCTTGCCGACCACCCCTCGGTCACGATCGTGCGCAGCGAAGAGTTCTTCGCCGATCCGTCAGTACTGCCCACCCACAACTCGCAAGCAGTGGAGTGCCAGCTGCACCACATCGAGGGATTGTCCGAACACTTCCTCTACTCCAACGACGACATGTTCTTCGGCAGGCCCGTTGGCCCGGACATGTTCTTCACGCCCGGCGGAATCACCAAGTTCATCGAGGCTGACACCCGGATTGGGCTCGGCGAGAACGATGCCGAACGCAGTGGCTTCGAAAACGCTGCACGCGTCAACCGCAAGCTGCTGTGGGAACGCTTCGGACGGATCACCACCAGGCACCTGGAACACACGGCCGCTCCCCTGCGCCGGAGCGTGGTGGCACAGATGGAGCACGAATTCCCGGCTGAGTTCTCCAAGACCGCGGCCAGCCGCTTCCGCGCTGCGGACAACATCTCAGTAACCAACTCGTTCTACCACTACTACGCGCTGCTCACCGGCAAGGCCGTAACCCAGACCAACGCCAAGGTCCGCTACGTCGATACAACGCAGTGGTCCGGACTGCACTACCTTCCAAAGCTGCTGGCCAAACGGCACATGGATCTCTTCTGCCTCAACGATGGCAGCTTCCCGGAGGTTGAAGCGGACGAACGTGCGGAGCTGGTAACCGACTTCCTGGAGAAATACTTCCCCGTCAAAGCCCCCTGGGAGAAATAAAAAGCCTGGGTCAGTCCCGGTTGTTCGACTGGGAGACGAGTTCCTGCGACGCCGGGACTGGTACCCGCCGCGAACGGCTCGGAATCCGGATGCCGGCTTCCGAGAGGCGGCGCTGCACTTCGGCAGCGTCCACCGGCTCGCCAACAGTTACGCCACCGGACATGGGAACCACCGAATGCACGATCGTGTGTTCGTAGACGTGGACCATGTTGTAGGACTGGGCACCGTCCCGGCCCCGCTGTCCTCCGGCGCGCACGCCGAGGTCCTGCGTGTAGCACGTCGCCGAGGCGACTGATACCGGGATGCCGGCGAAGCCCGCTGTCGTGGAGTAATGCAGATGACCGGCCAGGATGGTACGGACATCGGAATTGCGGACGACGGCGGCCAGGGCGGCTTGGCCGCGCAACTCCACCAACACTGCGAGGTCCTGGACGCACGGGACCGGCGGGTGATGCAGGGCGAGGATAGTGCCGTCCGGGGCGGGGGTGGCCAACTCTGCTGCCAGCCACTGAAGCTGCGATTCGGACAACTCGCCATAGTGGTATCCGGGGACCGTGGTGTCCAGGGTAATGATCCGGAGCCCGTTGACGAAGTAGCTGCGGTCCACAGGGTCCTCCGGCCGGCTCGCTACGGAGGCGTCCAGGAAGGCCGAGCGGAAGTTCGCGCGGTTGTCGTGGTTGCCCATCGCCCAAATGGCCTTCGCTCCGAGCGCATCGCACACCGGCTCAATCATTTCCCGGAGACGTTTGTAGGCTTGGAACTCGCCCTTGTCCGCAAGGTCTCCGGTGAAAATGATGGCCTCTGGCTTGATCCTGGAGGCAATGATCTGATCGCAGATCTCCTGGAGCCTTGCAGCGCTGTCCACAGAACCGTGGAGCGTGCCTGGGCCGGCCACCAGGTGAAGATCACTCAAGTGCAAAAGCACATGACCTGGTTTGGGGTACTCGGCCTCGATGAGCTCCATAGCTGCCTTAGCGTTTGGTGGGAGACGGTGTCCCCCGTGTCATTCCAGTACTGCCAATCCAACCAGACAACAAGCCAACAACAGGCTAACTGCCGGCGGAATGTTGGAAAATTACTTTCTCCCTTCGAAGGTATTGATGCTTATGACAAGGCCTTTTCAAGCGCGTCAACCAATTCCTGCGCGTCAGGTTCCACGCTTGAGGGAAACCTTGCAACCAGCTCGCCGTCACGGTTTATGACGAACTTCTCAAAGTTCCACTTGATCTTGACCGGCTGCCCGGACTCGTCCCTGGTCAGCTCGGCGAATAGCGGATGCTGCTCTTTACCCAGCACGTTGGCCTTGCTGGTGAGCGGGAACGAGACGCCAAAGTTGCGTTCGCAGAATTCGGCGATTTCCTCGTCGGCTCCGGGCTCCTGGCCACCGAATTGGTTGCAAGGGACGCCAAGGACTTCAAGGCCCTCCTCGCGGTACTTTCCGTAGAGCTCCTCAAGGCCGGCGTACTGGCGGGTGTAGCCGCATTTGGAAGCTACATTCACCACCAGGACGGCTTTTCCTTCAAAGCGTCCGAAGTCTGCTTCAGAGCCATCGTTGAAGGTGAGGGGAATGCTGTAAAGAGTTCTCATGTGATCGCTTCCTGACGACGTCGTCTGGCGGGATTGCCGCGATCGAGCTTACGGGGAGCTGCCCAAGCCCTGAAACGTAGGGGTACCTACACTCGCCGGCTTATGACGTGGGAAGGATGAGCGAAGACAACGGCACGATTACGCCGTCCGGCCGCTGGACCATGTCCGGGCCAACGAGGATATATCCAGGCGGAAGCACCACTGCCGGAGGCGTTGATGGAAGCACAGCCACAGGGCTGGGCGCCGGAACAGGAGCCGCCGGAACGGGAGCCACGGGCTCCACGGTTTGAGTAACCGCCACCGGGGCGGGAGCAACCACCACGGGCTCGGGTGCGACAACCACAGGCGCTGGCTCAACCACCACGGGTGCCGGCGCAACAGCCACGGGTTCCGGCGCAGGGGCTACCGGAGCAGGAGCCGGATCGGCGGGTGCCGCTGAAGCGACGGGCGCCACGGGCTCGACGACGGCGGGTGCGGTGGCCGTGTTGGGGACCGCAGGCGACGTGCTGGGTGCTGTAGTCGTCGTGCCTGGCGTCGTTGTGGTGGACGTCGGCGTTGTGGATGTTGCCGTGGGCGTCGGTGTGGAAGTCGCCGTCGGACTTGGCGTCGCTGTAGCCGTAGGCGTTGCCGTAGCCGTAGGAGTTGGTGTGACAGTCTGCGTCGGCGTCGAGGTAGCCGGTGGCGTCTGCGTGGATGGTGGCGTTTGCGTGGCAGGCGGCGTAGTGCCCGAAGTGGCGGGCGGCGTAGTGCCCGAAGTGCTCGGCTGTGTGGTCACCGGCGGAGCAACGGCCTCTTCGTCGTCGCCACCGATGACGGCCCGGTTGGTGCTATCCGACACCGGCACGGCCCACTGCGGCGAGGCAGAGACGCCTGTTCCAACTCCAGGCTGGTAGTTAACCATGGTGATGTTCTGCAGCGGATCGATCTGCCGTAGGGGCAGATAGATCCAGCCGTTGGGGTTGGTGTGCAAGCCGTTCACGATCGTCTCAAAGTGCAGGTGACACCCAGTGGACCATCCGGTGGTCCCTACCTCGGCGATGACTTCTCCGACGCGCACGGACTGGCCCTGCGTCACACCAATCGCTTGAAGGTGGTTGTAGGTTGTGACCAGGCCGTTGCCGTGTTCGATTTCAACACGGTTGCCGCCACCCCAAAGGTGCCAACCGACGGCCCTGACAACCCCGGCGTCGGCGGCGTAGACGCGCGTGCCGCATGCGGCGGCGTAATCCTGGCCCCAGTGGAACTCGCCGGGCAGCCCAGTGATGGGGCTGTAGCGGTAGCCGTATGGAGAACTCGGATTCAAGACTTCAAGCGGCGCGTAAAGGCTGCCGGCTGGTGGACGCGACAAGCCGGACGAAGCAACGGTCAGGCCGGATGATCCGTCCTTGGCCACGGTCCGGACAAGTGCGCGGTCGAAGTAGACCATGGGCGTGCCGGCCTCTTGGGTCGGCGGCTCGGGCATGGTGTCGATCACTGTGGTTTCGGCTTCCGGCGGCACAAGGCTGCCAAGCGAGAAAGGTCCAACGACGCCCTGCGCCACAGAACCATCCACAGAGCCGGTAGAGACGGAATTTAGGGGTTGGAAACCAAAAGCGAAAAAGGCTGCGGCTGCCAGGATTCCGGCGATGAGCATTCGACGAAAACCGTCGGTGCGCACCAAGTCTACGTATCGGTCAGATTCACTATGCTTGCCCACAAGAACACTCCCCAAAGCCAGCGGCACCAAACCCCAGCCTGGCGTGCAAGCACCATTGTTGCGGGAATCAATATGAAAATAAAGGCTTTCCGGCCCCAGTAAAGCGCAGGGTTTCCTCAGTTTTTGCTCAAGTGATCTTGAGGTTCGGGGATGACTCCCTACCCGAGGTTTTCCTCGAGCAGTGCACGGTGTTCCACCGCAGCAGATTCATGCAGGGCGCGGCCGGCGTCTGTGAGCTCCAGATACAGGGAGCGACGATCATCGGCACACGTTTGGCGGGAAACCAGGCCTGCTTTTTCGAGCCTGTCCACCACCTTGGACACAGCGCTTTGGGTCATGGGCGTGCGCTCCCCCAAGGCCTTCATACGGCAAGCGGCGTCCGTGCTTTCAGCGACGAGGTCCAGAATTTCGAATTCATTCAGGCCGATGTCGAACTTGGCTTCCAGGGCGCGGTCAATGGCTCCTGCGGTACGGAAGTAGGAGTCCTGAATGCTGCGCCACTGCTCAACAAGCTGGCGATCACGCGTCGTTGCCATGCCCTGATTCTAGTCCATCCCGCCTTTAGAATCCACGTCATAATATTCCGCGTCATATTCCTTGTCATTCAATGACGCGTCATATAGCTTGGATGCATGACATCACCCACCACCCTTCAAAGATCCGCCGAACCCGTGCTTTCAGCCGTCCGTTGGACGCGCGCCCAGTGGCTCCTGCTGATGGTTGTGTGCACCGTCCTCGCCCTGGACGGGCTGGATGTTTCCATGGTTGGCGTGGCCCTGCCTTCGATCGGACAGGAACTCAACCTCGGAACCGATTCGCTCCAGTGGATCGTGTCCGCCTACGTCCTGGGGTACGGAAGCCTCCTGCTCCTGGGCGGCCGGCTCGCGGACCTGTTGGGCCGTCGTCGTATATTCCTCATCGCCTTGGCGGTGTTCGCCGCAGCCTCACTGCTGGGTGGCCTGGTGGACGATCCCGCAATCCTGATCGCTACCAGGTTCGTCAAGGGCCTCGCCGCAGCGTTCACCGCGCCAACAGGTTTCTCCATCATCACTACCAACTTTGCCGAGGGCCGCGAGCGCAACAAGGCCCTGTCCATCTTCACCACGTTCGGCGCCAGCGGCTTCTCGCTGGGCCTTGTGGTCGGAGGCCTGATGACCAGCCTGAGCTGGCGGTGGACGTTCCTGGTGTCCGTGCCGATCGCCGTCGCCGTGGTCCTGCTGGGCATGAAGTTCATTCCGAAAGACAAGCCGTCTGCTGAAAACAGCGGGCACGACATCTGGGGTGCGGTGACGCTCGCGCTGGGCATGCTCGGCCTCGTCTACACGTTGGTTTCGGCACCTGAGCAGGGCTGGGGATCTGTGGCAACTATCGCCGGATTCGCAATCTCTGCAGCCGTGCTTGCAGCCTTCGCTGTGATCGAGAACAAGGTGAAGCACCCGCTGATCCGCTTCGGCATCCTCAAGGAAGGCTGGGTGGCCAGGGCCAACCTTAGCGCGGTGGGGCTTTTCGGTTCTTACTTGAGCTTCCAGTTCATCGTCACCATGTTCCTGCAGTCGGTGCTCGGTTGGACGCCTTTGGGCATGGCTTTGGCCCTGCTGCCCGCCGGGCTGCTGGTGGCCACCAGCGCACCCTTTGCTGACCGGCTGATCGAGAAATTCGGCGCCACGCAGCTGATCCTCACCGGTCTCACGGCCCTTGGATTGGGCTACGTCCTGTTCCTCCGGGTGGGCACCACGCCCAACTACGCCCTGGACATCCTGCCCTCGGTAATCCTGCTGGGCATCGGCTTCGCCCTGGCCTTCCCGTCCATCAACGTCCAGGCCACAACCGGCATCAAGGACTCCGAGCAAGGCCTGGCTGCCGGTTTGATCCAGACCAGCACGCAGGTGGGAGCCGCACTGGTCCTGGCAGTCACCACCGCTTTGGTGAGCGGGCACGGACAGGCGGCCGGAACCGTCAGCGCCCAAGCCATGCTGGAACAGTACCGTCCGGGCCTGATCCTGAGTGCCGCCGTCGCCATCGCGGCCCTCCTGGTGGCAGCAGCACCGTCAAGGCGCCGCGCCCGCGTTTAGTCCGCGCACCCCCCGGCCCTCATGGCGTTGCCATGGGGGCCGGGCCAGTACACAAATTGCTCTGTACAGGTTCCGCGAAGAGCGGTCTCATGGGATGCATGAGGAATTACCTCACCGAGTACAGATACGACCTGCAACGCACGTTCACGGGAACATCCGGAACCCCACCTGCGTGGGTGCCGCGCCTTGCAGAAGGGAACGACGCCGGATATCACCTTCCCGGCTCGGCCGTCTGGGCTGTGCATGGCTCCATGGCCACCATCGTGGCCGGAATCCGGGTCTTGCTGATGCAGTCCTTGCACCCCGGCGCGCTTGCGGGTGTTTACGAGCACTCCGGCTTCAAGGAAGATCCGCTGGGGCGGCTGGCCAGTACCGTGCGCTGGATCTTCACCGTCACGTATGGCTCCAAGGAAGCCGCTGAGGCAGCAACCTACCGTGTCCGGAAGATCCACGAACATGTCCGGGGAAGCTACGTGGACGGAACTGGCGCCCACCGCAACTATTCCGCCAATGATCCCGAACTCCTCCGCTGGGTCCACGTCACGTATGCGGATTCCTTCCTCAGGGCCAACCACATCTGGGGCCGCCCGATACCCGGCGGCCCGGATGCCTACGTCCGCGAATGGGCCCAGGCTGGCCGGCTCATGGGAGTGGAAGATCCACCGGTCACCGAAGCCCAGGTGCGCCAGGAACTGGAAGCCTGGTATGCCTCCGGGATCTTGCGCTCGGATGAGCGGCTGGCAGAAACCATCGCCTTCATACGCCGTCCGCCCCTAAGCCCGCTGCTTCAGCCGGGCTACCGGATCCTGTTCGCTGCCGCCGTCGCAAGCCTTGAACCCAAGTACCGGAACATGTTGGATCTGCGACCCGCCCGCTTGGGTCCCATCCCACTGCCTGCCATCACCGCCGCCCGTGTTGTTCTATCCATGGTCCGGCTGGCCCTGGGTTCACACGGTCCCAGCGAACTCGCAGCTCGGCGCCGGCTGCAAAGGCTGGGATATGCGGTGTGAGACCCGCCCTCGAAAGTAGCCCAAAAGAGGCCCGCACACAGCTGCGGGCTTCTTTTTTCGGTCAATTGTTTCTTAATGCAATACAACCGTTGACTAGTGAGCAACCTCACAGTTACAGTTACGGCACCCCAAACGGCCGAACGACGGCCGGTGTACCTGACTTTCGAATGCTTTGATGAAGGGCGTGCGCAACCCGCCGCCCCCAAGCTTCGGGAGCCTTCTTCACGATGTAACCCCAGCACACGCCCGTCTCCCCCATGGCCCGTCTCCTTGAAGCGAGCCTGGACGTTGGCGTACATGAGAGGCAATGCGAGCCATGACAGATTTCCGTTCCCACGTTTTTGACCGCAGGCAGATCCTCAAGGCAGCGGCACTGACGCCGTTTGCCGGACTGGCACTATCCGGCTGCAGTTCCAAGCCAGCCGAAAGTGCCGCCGCCAACAAGACCGTCACGGTCACTTCCTACGGTGGTTCCTACAACGACCAGTTCACGCAGACCATCCTGGATCCCTTTTCGAAACAGACAGGTATCCAACCGACTCTCTTGGCCAACACGAGCTTGGCTTCCCTCAAAGCGCAGGTGCAGTCCGGCGATGTGCAGTGGGACCTGGTGGAAATCACAGCACCGGAGTATGAAACGGCCGTTGCCGAAGGACTGCTGGAAAAGTTCGACTACGACATCATCAGCGACAAGGGTCTTCCCGGCTACGCCAAGGCGGAGTACGGCATCAAGTACCTGAGCTTCCTTTTCGTCATGGCATGGGACCAGAACGCCATTCCGGATGCGCAGGCGCCCAAGGATTGGGCGCAATTCTTCGACCAGGACAAGTACAACGGCAAGCGCTCCGTCTACAACCAGCTATCCGACAGCTCCGTGCTGGAAGCCGCGCTGCTGGCTGACGGCGTGCCGTTCGACAAGATGTACCCCCTTGACGTTGACCGGGCTCTGCGGGTCTTGGGCCACCATCCCGGAAAAGATCGTCTTCTTTATCACTCGGCCAACCAGGAACCCATCCAGCAGCTCACGTCAGGAGAAGTCGCACTGTCAACGAGCTTCAACAACCGGGTCAACGCTGCGCGCAAGGACGGGGCCAAACTGAACTTCTCCGCCGAGAACGCCGTATTGGCCGGCGACTATTTTGTGGTCCCCAAGGGCGCAAAGAACAAGGAAGCCGCTTTCAAACTCATGAACTTCATGTCCAACGACGCCGAAGCCGGAGCTGCCTTCGACACGGTTACGAACTTGACCCTGGCGAACACGCCTGCGCTGTCCAAGCTGCCCAAGGAAGTGGCGGACACACTTCCCACCAGCCCACTGCTTGCGGACAAGATCCTCATCCGGGATGACAAATGGTGGTCCCAGAACCTGAAGAAGACCGAGCAGCAGTTCAAGCTGTGGCAGGCCAGCTGACATGAGCGCCATAACTTCTCAAAGAATCCAGGCGAAAGGCCGCGGGACTCCGACGCCGGACGAAGCGAAGCCGCGCCGGAGAAGGAGCGGATGGTGGCTGCTGCTGGCGCCAGTTCTTGCATTCGACGTCGTACTGTTCCTCACGCCGCTCGGGAAGCTGGTTGGCTCAAGCTTTTCCGGCAACGCCTATCAGCGGGTACTTGAGGATCCCCTGGTACTTCGTTCGCTGGCGAACACGCTTACCATCAGCCTGGCATCCACCCTGGTGACCGTTGGACTTGGCTATGTCATTGCCCTTGTCCTCTGGCGTTCCGGGAACATCCTGCGGGTAGTCCTCTTCGCCGTCGTATTGTTGCCCTTCTGGACCGGCATCCTGGTGAAGAACTTCGCGTGGGCGGTGCTCCTGCAGGACAACGGCATCATCAACGCCTTCCTGCAAGGCATTGGCCTGACGGACGCACCCATCGAGTTGCTCCACAACCGATTCGCGGTGATCGTCGGCATGGTTCACTGCCTGCTGCCCTACGCCGTCTTTCCGATCTTTTCTTCACTGATGTCCATCGACGACCGCCTTGGACTCGCGGCACGGTCGCTCGGCGCCAGGGAAGGATCCGTGTTCCGTCACATCACCCTTCCGCTTAGCACTCCGGGCGTCTCGGCAGCAGGCCTCCTGGTCTTCATCATGAGCACAGGCTTCTTCATCACCCCGGTGGTCATGGGTGGGCCAGGCGACATGATGATCGCCAACCAGATCGACTACTACGCCCGGCAGTTGACCGACTTCCCAGGCGCCGCAGCCCTGGCCGTGATCCTTACAGCGCTGGTCAGTATCCTCGTGGCGATATACCAGCGGGTCCTCAAGGCCGGAGGCCACCATGAAGACAACTAATCCACAACACCGTTTGATTCCCCTGCTTTCTTTGCCGGTCTTCCTGTTCCTGGTGATTCCGACCCTCATCGTGGTTCCCGTGGCGCTCAATGACAGCCGCTACATCACGTTCCCACCCGAAGGTTTGTCCTTCGCGGCGGTGGCCGGCTTCTTCGCCGACACCGCATGGACGTCGGCATTGGCCGCCAGTCTCCAGTCAGCGGGTATTGCCGTGGTGATCGGCGTAGCTATTGGTTCTACGGCGGCCATCGCCCTTCATGGCCGCACGTTTCCCGGGAAGTCGGCTGTGATGGGACTGATACTGGCCCCCATGATCGTGCCCACCGTGGTGCTTGCCCTTGCCTTCTACCAGTTCTTCATCTCGGTTGGCATGGTGGGCAGCATCATTCCCATCGGCCTGGCGCACGCCGTCATCGCCACGCCCTACGTGTACCTCACAACGCGTGCCAGCCTTGCCGGGCTCAACCCTGCCCTGGTGCGGTCGGCCCAAAGCCTCGGCGCGGGGACGCTGTCCGTGTTCCGGCATGTATATCTCCCCGTTATCCTCCCGGGCCTGGTCTCCGGAGCGCTATTCGCCTTCTCGGTATCGATCGATGAAACCGTGATGTCGCTGTTCATGCAGTCCCCCAGCGCCACCACCTTGCCGGTGAAGATGTTCACCGACATCCAGTTCAACCTGACTCCCAAGATCGCCGTCTCCTCCGCGCTGTTGGTAACAGTTGCGACCATCGGGCTGCTCCTGCAGGTCATGTTCGTCCTCAAGCGCCGATCGATCTCCCGGATGGTGCCCCTCGCAGTGTCCGCCCAAACGTAAAGGAACAATGATGACCACATCAATGACTTCCACCGCCACCCCTCCAGACGCAGCCACGCAAACGAAGGGACTTCTTGAGCTCAGGCAGGTCCGCAAAAGCTATGGTGGGTTCGTCGCAGTCGACCAGTTGGACCTGACTGTCCAGCCCGGCGAATTTGTCACCCTCCTCGGGCCCAGCGGATCGGGCAAAACCACCACCATGATGATGGTGGCCGGGTTCGAAGAACATACCTCCGGCTCCGTCATGATTGACGGGCAGCCCGTAGACACGCTCCCCCCAAGGGACCGGAACCTGGGCGTCGTTTTCCAGAATTACGCCCTCTTCCCGCACATGACCGCCCTCGAAAACGTGGAATTCGCGCTCCGCATGAGAAAGGTGCCGGCGTCGGAACGGCGCCAGCGGGCCAACGAAGCACTCAAGCGTGTGGGGCTTGGCGCCTTGGGTGACCGCAAGCCACGGCAGCTGTCCGGAGGCCAGCAGCAGCGCGTTGCGCTCGCCCGGGCCCTGGTGTTCAACCCCGCGGCACTTCTCCTGGATGAGCCCATGGCAGCGCTGGACAAGCGGCTCCGCGAACAGATGCAGGAGGAGATCAAAACCCTTCAGAAGAGCCTGGGCATCTCTGTGCTGTTCGTTACCCATGACCAGGAAGAAGCAATGGCAATGTCGGACAGGATCGTGGTGATGAAAGACGGCCGGATTGTCCAATCAGGACCGCCGGACGAGGTCTACAACCACCCCCTTACCGACTGGGTTGCCGGCTTCCTTGGCGACACCAACCTGATTCCGTGCACAGTACTGGAGCGCAACGGCAAGGAGGCCACCGTGGATTTGGGTGGTTTGGGAATCGCACGCGTGAGGGACCAGGGCGCTATGGGTGCGGACTACGCAGTATCGATCCGACCGGAACACCTGAAGCTCAGTTCAACGCCGCCTGTGGATGGGGGCTGCGGAGCTGTTATTACATCGTCCACCAACCTTGGCGCCACCGT
This sequence comes from Arthrobacter sp. 1088, assembly GCF_031455315.1. Taxonomy (NCBI): domain Bacteria; kingdom Bacillati; phylum Actinomycetota; class Actinomycetes; order Micrococcales; family Micrococcaceae; genus Arthrobacter; species Arthrobacter sp. 1088. The sequence continues at coordinate 177,039 of NZ_JAVDSM010000010.1, read as the reverse complement.
CCGTCATCGGCTCACTGCTGGAGGCCATGAATTGATGCTGCGGGAGATGAGCCCGGAGTCCGGCACGCGGTCGGCAACGGACAGTCTTTGGGTTGGTTGGGACCCGGACATGGCACAGTTGTTGGTCCTGGAATCCTGAGGCGTCAACGAAGACAGCCAGGCAGGACGTCGTTATGGACGTCCTGCCTGGCTGTCTGTGCAACTCCGGCCTGTCTTGGTGGGATTAGATCAGGTGGTCCGAGAGGTGGTTCGGGGTGCCGAAGCGGTGCGCGGTGACGGACACGGCCTGCTCGCGCAGGAATGGCAGCATCTCGATGCGGCCGGCCTGGGTCACTGCACCGTGGTAGACGGCCACATCCGGGCGGCCACCCATGGCTGCGCTCAGCGCGGCGAAGTCGCCACCGATCAGGCGGATGCGGCCGGCGTCGAACTTTGCCGCACGGGCCAGCCACGCGGCGTCGTCCTCGACCCGGACGCTGACGCCCAGGTTCGCGAACACATTCACCACAGCATCGGGAAGTACGACGGCGGAGCTCACCTTGAGGGTCGATCCCGCCACTGCGCCGGCCGCTACTACGCGGAGCAGTTCCGCGAGCCGCTCGCCTTCGGACAGGCGGACCGTGACGGGGATCGGACGGTAGCGGAACACGTTGCGCTCCGCGGAGAGGCCGGAGACATCCTTGCGGGTGCCGAACTCGGATTCCCAGGCTGCGGCGTCGCTGAAGAGTGCCTGCTGAAGGGTGTGGAGTTCCTCGGCAGTGACGTCAGCGGACGTGGCAGCCGTGAGGATCTGGGCGGCTGCCCCCTGGAGCACGGTGCCGCGCTTTGCCGTGGCTTCGGCGGGGAGCCAGCTGCCCAGGCCGATGAGGTAGTTCGGTCCGCCGGCCTTGGTTCCGGCGCCAACGGCCGACTTCTTCCAGCCGCCGAAGGGCTGGCGCTGGACGATCGCACCGGTGATACCACGGTTGACGTAGAGGTTTCCGGCCTGGATGGTGTCCAGCCAGATGCCCATTTCAGCGGAGTCCAGGGAGTGCAGGCCAGCCGTGAGGCCGTACTCGATCTCGTTCTGGATGGCGATGGCTTCCTCAAGGGTCTCGGCGGTCATGACGCCCAGGACCGGTCCGAAGAACTCGGTGAGGTGGAAGTACGAGCCACGCTTGACGCCAGAGCGGATACCCGGGGACCAGAGCCGGCCGGTTTCGTCCAGGGGCTCAGGCTTGATGGCCCAGGTTTCGCCGTCGCCCAGGGTGGTCAGGGCGTTCAGGAGCTTGCCGTTGGCCGGTTCGATGATCGGCCCCATCTGCGAGGTGGCGTTTTCGGGGTAGCCGACGGTCAGGGAGCGGGCGGCGTCGATGAGCTGGTTGTGGAACCGCTTGGACTTGGCCACGGAGCCAACCAGGATCACCAGGGACGCGGCGGAGCACTTCTGGCCGGCGTGGCCGAAGGCCGAGTACACGACGTCCTTGGCTGCGAGGTCCAGGTCAGCGCTCGGGGTGACAATGATGGCGTTCTTGCCGGACGTTTCCGCGAGCAGTGGCAGGTCCTGGCGGAAGGAGCGGAACAGCTCAGCGGTTTCGTAGCCGCCAGTCAGGATCACACGGTCCACGCTCGGGTGCGACACCAGCTGGGTGCCGAGTTCACGCTCTTCAAGCTGGACCAGGGCCAGGACTTCACGCGGCACACCGGCTTCCCAGAGCGCATCCACCATGACTGAACCGGAGCGGCGGGCCTGCTTTGCCGGCTTGATCACGACGGCGGAACCTGAGGCGAGTGCCGCGAGCGTCGAGCCTGCGGGGATCGCCACCGGGAAGTTCCACGGCGGTGTCACTACGGTGAGGTTCGCTGGGACGAACGTGGCGCCGTCGACCTTTTCCAGGTCCTTGGCGCGCTCGGCGTAGTAGTGCGCGAAGTCGATCGCTTCGCTGACCTCGGGGTCGCCTTGGTCAATGGTCTTGCCGGTTTCTGAAGCCATGACCTCCAGCAACTCTGCGCGGCGGGCTTCGAGGACGTCGCCGGCGCGGTGCAGGATCGCTGCCCGCTCGGCAGCGGGCCGGGCACCCCAGGCCTTGCCGGCCTCCACGGCGGTGGCGATGATGCGGTCCAGATCGGCGGCGGCGGAAACCTTGGTGGATTCGACGATCTTGTTGCCCGCGGTGGAGCCGGGGATGCGCTTGAGGATGTCACGGCCCCAGGCGCGGTTTGCCGGCAGCGCCGGGTCCGTGTCCGGAGTGTTGCGGAAGCCCTCCAGCGGGGCAGGCTCGGCTGGCAGGCGCCGGTCCTGCTTGCGGTTGGGACCCGGGACCTCGTCCTTCATGTTGGCCAGGGAGTTCAGGAAGCGCTGCTGCTCGCGCTTGAACAAAGCCTCATTCTCGCTGAGTTCGAAGACCGCGGACATGAAGTTTTCCTGGCTGGCGCCCTCTTCGAGGCGGCGGATCAGGTAGGCGATGGCGACGTCGAACTCGCCCGGGTGAACCACCGGTGTGTACAGCAGGAGGCTGCCGACGTCCTTGCGGACGGCCGTGGCCTGGCCCGTTGCCATGCCCAGGAGCATTTCGAACTCGATGCCTTCAGTGACGCCACGCTGCTTGGCCAACAGCCACGCGAAGGCGACGTCGAAGAGGTTGTGTCCCGCTACGCCAATCCGGACGGCGTCGATGTGCTCCCGTGTGAGGGCGTAGTTGATGACGTTCTTGTAGCTGGTGTCCGAGTCCTGCTTGCTGCCCCAGGTGGCCAGCGGCCAATCATGCAGGGAAGCCTCAACCTGCTCCATGGGCAGATTGGCACCCTTGACCACGCGGACCTTGATGGGCGCGCCACCCTGTGCGCGGCGTGCAGCGGCCCATTCCTGCAATTCCTGCATCGCACCGAGGGCGTCCGGGAGGTAGGCCTGGAGGACGATGCCGGCCTCGAGGTTCTTGAACTCCGGCATGTCCAGGATGCGCTTGAACACCGCAATGGTCATGCTGAGGTCCTTGTATTCCTCCATGTCCAGGTTGATGAACTTGGGCTTGGGGAAGGACGCGGCCAGGCGGTACAGCGGGGTGAGCTTCTCCACCACGTGATCGACGGCTTCGTCGAAGGCCCATGGGGAGTGCGGTGCCACGGTAGAGGATTCCTTGATGGAGACGTAGTCAACGTCGTCACGGGCCAGGAGCTTCAGCGTGCCTTCCAGGCGGCGCTGCGCTTCGTGCTCACCAAGGACAGCCTCGCCCAACAAGTTCACGTTCAGGTGCACGCCGTCCTGGCGGATCTTCGCGATGGCCGGACCGAGCTTGGCATCCGTGGCATCCACGATCAGGTGGCCCACCATCTCCCGGAGCACCCGGCGGGCGATCGGAATGACCACCTGGGGCATGATCGGAGCCATGACGCCGCCCACACGGACCGCGCCGCGCATGTACCAGGGAAGGAACGCAGGAACCTTGGGAGCCAGCTCGGCGAGTTTCCGGGCGGCGACGGACAGGTCCTCGGGGCGGATGACGCCGTCGACGAATCCGACCGTGAAGTCAAGGCCATTCGGATCCTTCAAGACGCCGGCGAGGCGCTGGGCGGACACATCCACGGGAATCTTGCTGGCTTCGGTCAGCCAGTGGCGGACCAACGCGATGGCTTCCTGTGCCAAAGCATCGAACTGCCCGGAATCCTGGGTGCGCGGGGCGGCGGCAACCGGGAGGGTGCTGGTCATTGGGGCTCCTTCTGAGGCGGAGAAGTTTGTTTGTTTCCATCAGTATGGATCTACAATCACGTTAGGAAAAGCGATCTTTTCTGACGAATATTCATTACCCATTCCGATCCTTTGGAGGCCGCCTTGCTGGAAGTCCGCAGGCTGCGTTTGCTGCACGAATTGAAGATCCGCGGAACGCTCGCCGAGGTGGCCGATGCCATGCAGTACAGTCCCTCTTCCGTGTCCCAGCAACTGACCCTGCTGGAGAAGGAAGCAGGCGTCGAACTGCTCCGCAAGGCCGGCCGCAGGGTGCAGCTGACACCTCAGGCGGAGATCCTGGTTGCCCACACCGCCGCCCTCCTGGAGACACTGGAACGGGCGGAAACCGAGCTCGCGGCGTCCCTGTCCACAGTCACGGGAACCGTCCGGCTGGCCGTGTTCCAGTCGGCTGCACTTGCGTTGCTGCCTGACTTCCTCAGCATCATGCGCCAGGAGTATCCGGAAGTGCGCGTCGAAATGACCCAGCGCGAACCCGAGACGGCCCTCTATGAAACCTGGGCGCGCGACTTCGACATCGTGGTCGCGGAGCAATATCCCGGACACGCCGCGCCCCATCATCCTGGGCTGGACCGGGCAACGCTGACCAGCGACGCCATCCGGCTGGCCACTCCCCCGGTAGGACTGGGCGGGGAACGTGTAGCCTCACTCGCCGACACCGCGGACATGCCCTGGGTCATGGAGCCCCGCGGCGCCGCCTCCCGGCACTGGGCCGAACAGGCCTGCCGGTCCGCTGGCTTCGAACCGGACGTCCGATACGAAACGGCCGACCTCCAAGCGCAGATCCGCCTCATTGAATCGGGAAACGCCGTTGCCCTCATGCCGGACCTCGTCTGGACAGGTCGGACCCGCCCCGTCCAGCTGCTGGACCTCCCCAGCCTGCCACAGCGGACCGTCTTCACGTCCACCAGGACGGCCGGGCGGATCCATCCCGCGATTCTTGCATGCCGCGAAGTACTGGAGCGGGTGGCCGCTGGGCAACAGTAGCGCAGCCCACTCCCAGGAGGGCCGGATTCCGGGAACGCAAAAGGCCCCGGTCCTGGGGACCGGGGCCAAACGCGGAGAATGGGGGATTTGAACCCCCGAGGGCGTTAACCCAACACGCGTTCCAGGCGTGCGCCATAGGCCGCTAGGCGAATTCTCCTTGCTTCCGAATCGAAAGCAGATACTACTGTACCTGAGAATTTCGGCATCGTGTAATCGGACGATTTCGCCCTCGCCGCACGTCCAAAAAGCATTGTTCGCCTTAACGGAAAAATGGACGCCCCCAACGCGCCCATTCTTGCGGTATCACCGTTGAGCTGCCGGGTCCGGCCCCTCGCCCCCAGGCCCCGCAGCTCACAATCTTGAGATTGCCCCAATCGGTGTACATACCCATGGTCCGCTGTGACCCGCAGATATGCAATGGTGTGGGCCGCTTTGTAGCCGTTGTTACTGACAGGATGTTCCCATGACGCAGCTCCACGCCCTGGTTGTTTACGTTCCGGAGACCCACACTCCCGCCGTCCTGAAGGCAATCGGGGACGCTGGTGCAGGACGGATCGGCGACTACTCGCATTGCTCGTTCACCTCGCCGGGCACTGGCCATTTCACTCCCCTGCCGGGCGCCCAGCCGTTCATCGGCGACGTCGGAACCAGCGAGCAAGTGCCGGAAACGCGGGTTGAGTGCGTGGTTGAGGAGGACGTGCTCGACGCCGTCGTGCTGGCTCTGCGAGCGGCCCACCCCTACGAGGAGCCGGCTTTCATGACGTGGCCCGTGAACGGGTGGCGACCTTCCCCGCCGCATCTGCCGGAGAGCTAGGATCGCTCCGTGGACGATAGGCAAATACCTCCCGACTCTGCCGGTTCGCTGGACGGGTCAGACGAAGAAAGCCGGGCCGCGGAAAGAATCTTTGAACGCCTCCAGGCCTTGGAGCCGCTCTGCGATCGAAGAATGGACGTTGGCGGCGTCGAGAACGGTTCGCCCCTTCACCAGTTGGATGACCTTTTCAGTTCCTCCCGCAGCGTCAGCCACCTGCTGACCCAGTCCCTCGTGGCCGCCATGGATAATCTGCAGGCGCTCCGCCGCCTCTTGTTCATCGAGGCGCCCGACGGAAACATCTATTTCCGCACCCAGACCCATGCACCGTACGCATTGGTACGCACCATCATGGAGTGCACTGCCACAGTGCTGTGGGCGCTTCTGCCGGAAAGCTCCGATGAACGCGCGCGGCGGGGCCTGGTACTCGTGTCCCGGGAAGTGTTCAACGCCGCCGCGTTCTGGGACTCCTACCTTCGGGAGTTCCATCCGGAACGGCACGAGGTCGCGGCGGATTACTTTGACGGCCTCCGCCGGGCGCTGAACTCATCGGCTGAAGCCTTGCGGCTGCCCCCAATGTTTCGGCGGAAAGGCGATGGAAGCTGGGGGTATGCCACCAAGAACCGTACGGAGACAGCGATCCTCAAGGAGTTGCGTTCGAGCAGCAGCCTGCCTCCCGGGCTGATCTATGCCTGGCAGTTCTGTAGCGGCTACTCCCACGGGCTGGAGTGGACAACCGCCGAAAGAAGCGGTTACGACGTCGCAAGCAGCCTCGCCGAAGACGATGCGTTCCAGGCCGAAGGAATGGAACAACTCCGGCGCATGTGCGACGTAGCGTTCGATCTGATACCCCAGGCGTGGGAAGTCTTCGATGTCCGGCGCCGCAGCGGACCATTCTTAAATCCCGGGGAACCACTTTTGGACTGAAGAACCGTCCTTGGATTGAAGAGCTGACAGGACTTGAAAGTCAAGATTGTCGGACCTCCGGACCGGGAGTACAGTCACCCCATCGCTGGACACACTTGACCGGACGCACATGACTTGGAGGACCACATGAAGCTGCGTCAATTCTGGTTGGGGATCGCTGCGACACTGCTGTCCTTGGGGCTCCTGTCCCCGCAGGCTGCCGTCGCGGTCCAATACGACATCGACTCGGCCAACAGTCTGCAGGTTGTGGTTAACAAACACCGGATGCTGAATCCGCCGAGCTATGTCCCGGCGTCACTTACGCGGGTTTCAACTGAACGGCTGCGCCCGGAGGCTGCAACCGCATACAACTCGTTCGTGAAGGCAGCCAAAGCGTCAGGGGTCAACATCCGGGCCACCAGCGGATACCGCTCCTACTCGCAACAACAGAGTCTCTATGCCGACTACGTCGCGCAATACGGCCAGGAGACCGCAGATACCTTGGCTGCACGCGCCGGTTACAGCGAACACCAGACCGGCCTGGCCATGGACATCGGAAACGCCAGCGGCGTATGTGCTCTGCAAGCTTGCTTCGCCGATACACCGGTGGGTCGTTTCGCGGCCACGGACGGCTGGAAATACGGGTTCATCATCAGGTACCCGGCCGGGGCGCAGGACATCACGGGCTATGAATATGAGCCGTGGCATCTGCGGTTCGTCGGCGTGGCGATCGCCACAGATATGAAATTCAGGGGGATTACCACGCTGGAGCGATATTTCGGGCTGGAGGATGCGCCTGACTACCTGCCTTAACGCCCGCCGAAATCGGGCGGGAGCCACCCGCCGTCGAGCGTTTTCCACAGCCCCCTGCGCCGATTCGAACCAATAACCAAGTTCAGGTAAGCTTGTCGACGGCCCCTCATGTGGCGTCATCCTGTTGAACTCCCCCAGGACCGGAAGGTAGCAAGGGTAGATGGGCTCTGGCGGGTGCATGAGGGGTCTCTTATTTAAAATGTCAGTCCCTATAGGTAGGTTTCACTTGTGACTGTTACAACTGCCCTGTATCGAAGGTATCGCCCGGACTCTTTCGCGGACGTTATCGGGCAGGAACACGTCACCGAGCCCCTGATGACGGCCCTGCGGAAGAACCGCGTGAACCACGCCTACCTCTTCTCCGGCCCCCGCGGCTGCGGCAAGACCACGTCCGCGCGCATCCTCGCGCGCTGCCTGAACTGCGCCGAAGGCCCCACTGACACGCCTTGCGGCAAGTGCCCCAGTTGTATCGAACTCGCGCGCGGCGGCTCCGGCTCACTGGACGTCATCGAGATCGACGCCGCCAGCCATGGTGGCGTGGACGACGCCCGCGATCTCCGCGAGCGCGCAACGTTCGCCCCGGTGCGGGACCGCTACAAGATCTTCATCATCGACGAAGCCCACATGGTCACTTCGGCTGGCTTCAATGCGCTCCTGAAGATCGTCGAAGAGCCGCCGGAACACATTAAGTTCATCTTTGCCACCACGGAGCCGGACAAAGTCATCGGCACCATCCGATCGCGCACGCACCACTACCCCTTCCGGTTGGTGCCGCCTGAGCCTCTCATCAAGTACCTTGAGCTGCTGTGCCACCAGGAGAACGTTCCCGTGGCTCCGGGCGTGCTTTCGCTTGTCATCCGCGCCGGCGGCGGTTCCGTCCGCGATACCTTGTCCGTGCTGGACCAGCTCATGGCGGGCGCCGGACCCAACGGTCTCGACTACGAACTCGCGGTTGCCCTTCTCGGCTACACTCACGCTTCCTTGCTGGACGACGTCGTGGACGCCGTCGCAGCCGCTGATGCTTCAACGGTCTTCCGCGCCGTCGACCGCGTCATCCAGACCGGGCACGATCCCCGGCGCTTCGTGGAAGACCTCCTGGAACGCTTCCGGGACCTCATCATCGTCCAGGCAATGCCCGAAAGCGCACAGGCCATCCTCCGGGGCGTGCCCGAGGACCAGATTGCCCGGATGCGCAACCAGGCTACCAACCTGGGTGCCGCGGAGCTCTCCCGCGCGGCGGACGTCACCAACACGGCGCTCACGGAAATGACCGGAGCCACCTCCCCCCGGCTGCACTTGGAACTTCTGTGCGCGCGTATCCTGCTGCCCAGCTCCGAGCAGACAGAACGCGGCATTGCGGCCCGGATCGATCGCGTGGAGCGTCGACTGAATTACGCCGGCGACGCCGGGATCCCGGTTGCCGCTTCTGGCGCGCCTTCCGCCACAGCTTCTTCATCGGCGGCTGCGTCAGTTGCCCAGGCTGCCCCTCCACAGGCGCCCGTTGCCGCACCAGTTCAGGCACCCGCACCAGTTCAGGCACCCGCACCAGTTCAGGCGCCCGTTGCAGCACCAGTTCAAGCGCCAGTACCTGCGCAGGAAACGTCGTCAACACCTGTGTCGCGGGAGCCACTCTCCGCTCCGCGCGTCTCAACGAACGACTGGCCGGTGGACGAGCCGACGCCTACACAGCGTCCCGTCCAGAATGCTCCCTCGACGAAGCCAGCCGCTGCCACGGCTCCTCCTGCCGTACAACCGGCTCCGCAAAGTGTCCCCGCTTCCCAGCCGGCCCCGACATCACAGCCGGCTCCTGCCGCTGGCGGAGACGTCGAAGCCCTCCGTCGCGCTTGGCCGGAGGTCCTGCAAACGCTGACCAAGATCAAGCGCAGCACGTGGGCCTTGGTGGAGCCGAATGCCCAGGTGGCCCAGTTCGATGGCCAGGTGCTGACACTCGCCTTCACCACCGCGGGCCTGGCCGGTGCCTTTGGGCGCGCAGATCACTCCGAGAACCTTCGCCAGGCAATCCACAAGACCATCGGCATCGACTGCCAGATCGTCGCAGTGGCTGGCGGCAACAGCTCAGCGAGCTCTGAGCCAAACCCAAAAGCACCTACTAGCCGGGAGGTTCCGGCTTCGCCTGGCGCCGCATCGCCGTCGGCAGCCCCGGATCCAGTTGCAGTCCAGGTACCAGTGCCAGCCCAGGAACGGGTGCCAGCGCACGTGCCTAGCGCTGTTTCATCGGTCGACTCTGCCTGGGGCTTGGCACCGGCTGCCCCCGCGGCAGCGGCGCCGGCTCCGGCCAGGCCGGAGGCAGCAGCGCCAATTGCGGATGCCCCGGTGCCTACAGAACCCACGACACCGGCGGCTCCACCCGAACCCACGGCGCCCGCGGCTCCCGCAGAACCCACAGCGCCGGCTGGGGACTACTCCTACGCCGACGATGATTGGGGGCCTCCCCTCGACGAAGATGCGCCGCCGTTGGACGAAGAACCTCCGATGGACTGGGAACCGTCCCGCGCATTTTCCGGTCCGGACACCCCTCCGGCACCGGCGTCACCGACACCTGCTTCGGCGGCACCAGCTCCCCCTGCACGGGGGATTCCGTCAGGGCCATCGCAGCCAACACCCGCGCAGGAAGCCCCTCGATCGGCCGCCAACACAGCTCCTAAATCCTCAGAAACGGTGGGTTCCGTCGACCCTTGGTCCAGGGCAGTGGAACAAGCGCCGGGTACATGGGTGGTGGGCACCGAATCCAATGTGGGTGCCAAGCAACAGACTCCCATCGAGGCTGATACTGACGTGTCGAAGGTCCGCGACTACGAACCGGCGGCCGCGCAGGTCCCGGCGAACGGCGGCACAGCCCTTGAAACACCGGCGGAGGCGGCAGCCTCGGCAGCCCCGAGCTACGGCCACCCGACCAGCGGCGGGCAAAACGGCGCGTCGGGATGGGACGTCTCTCCGGCGTCGGGTTGGCCCGGCACCATGCCAGTCCAGGCGTCCGCCCCGGTGCCTGCCGCGTGGCCCACCACAGCCACGGAAACCCAGCATGCGGGCGGCTCCGTCGCGACGCTTGAGGAGGGCGCGCCGTCGAGCGGTCCTTCGGCCCGTCAAAGCCTGTACCAGCGCTTGACCAACAGTCCCGAAGCCCAAGCCGGACGCGTGAAGGCGCCCGTGCGGACCCAAGCGAGGCCGGAGTTGGCGCCGGAGGATATCCCCAGCCCGGAGGACGAAACCATCGAGGAATCGAGGGTCTTTGGGCGTGCTGCCGTGGAGCGTATTCTGGGCGGAAAGCTGATCGAAGAGCGCGCCTTGGACGGTTCTCCCCTGCAACCCCGCTGATGACAGCATCGATACCAAACAAACGAGGACATTTTGTACGAAGGTGCAGTTCAAGAGCTGATTGACGAGCTCGGCCGGCTTCCCGGTGTGGGCCCGAAATCGGCACAGCGCCTGGCGTTCCACATCCTTGAGGCCGATCCCGAGGACATGAAGCGGCTCGTTACGGCCATCACCACGGTGAAGGAACGGGTTAAGTTCTGCACGGTGTGTGGCAATGTCACCGAGCAGGAAATGTGCAATATCTGTCGCGATCCGAGGCGGGATCCGTCGGTCATTTGCGTGGTTGAGGAGTCCAAGGACGTTCTTGCTGTGGAGCGCACCCGTTCGTTCCGTGGCCGGTATCACGTGCTGGGCGGAGCTATCAATCCCATTGCGGGCATTGGCCCGGAGCAGTTGCGGATCCGCGAGCTCCTCACACGCCTCAACGACGGCGCCATCCAGGAAATCATCATCGCTACGGATCCCAACCTTGAGGGTGAGGCCACTGCTACCTATTTGGCCCGCATGCTCAAATCGATCGGGATCACCGTCACGCGGTTGGCTTCCGGCCTGCCAGTGGGTGGGGACCTTGAGTACGCCGACGAAGTCACGCTTGGCCGGGCGTTTGAGGGCCGCCGGAACGCGCTGACGTAAGGCGGCGCGTGGACAACCAGCGTCCCGGCAAGAGCACCAAGGCAGCAACCACTGCCTGAATCACGAGGCCAGTGAGGGCGACGGGCACCGAAGGCGCCAGCTGATCACTCGATTCCCCTCCGATACAGGGAAAATCACGACCCGGTCCATCGGCTGCCCACTGCAAGCCGGACAACACCCAAGCCAGTTCATGCTCCTTGGGGAGCGCCTCCGCGGCGACGCTACCGAAGAGCAGGATCGGATTGGACGCTGCCAGCCAAGCCACCCGCTCTGTATGCGCCACTTCCACGGGCCGGAGACGCCCAACACACTCGTATGCTGTGATCCGTCCGGTGTCGTCGCGCTCCACGTTGACGGGCACCGACGCCTGGTCCATCACAGTCGTCCATGGAATCAATGCGATGGTAGCCGCTACATTGCCCAGGCACAGGAACGCCACCAGCGCCGCAGCCAAGGCAACACCTGCCGCCGTTCGGCCTGAGCAGGCGCGGGCACCTGCGCCTATGAGTCCAAACAACACAATCTCAAGGACAACAACCACGACGCCGGCACCCGCCAAGGCGATCGGCCCGCCAACGGCCATGCCCACCGTGAGAAGCAGGATGCCGGACGGCACCGCGAAGACCGCCCCGCGGAAGACTCCGGCGAACAGCCCGCCAAGGAATGTTCGAGCCTTTTGATGGAAGCCCCATACTGCCCCGAGGACAGCAGAAACGACTGCCATCCATCCGGCCATCAGTATGTACGTGGCGCTTGGGAGGCTGGATTCAAACCATCCGTTGGCTTCGCCGAAAGCCACCACAGCTGCGGCCGTCGCCCAGGCCAGAAGGAGCCCGGACGCGCAGGCCAACCAGAACCACCAGGATTGCAAGGACATGCGGCAGTCATCCCAGGCCTCCCGCACAGCGGCTCCAAGAATGTCGGCGATCCCAGGTTGGTGGTCCAGCCTGTGTTCACTCCCCGCGGTTCCGTCACGCCGCGGAAACCGGTCGTCGATAACGCCGCCGCCGATCACTTCGTATTCCGATTCGCTGCGCGCCGGCCCGGGATCGTCCGGTGGCTCAGGAACCCTGGCCATGGCACCACGCAATGCTCATAAGAGGGATCGTACGCCCGGGGGCCTGCTGCCGAAACTGACTGCGTGGCCGCCATGTGGTCACAATTCCTGCGGGGACACAACACGGCGATAAACTGGCCGAATAAGCTACGCAGGCGTGTCCCAATTTCGAATTTGGCATGCCTCGTTCGAACCCTATTGATGCAGTGAGGGTGCGCGCATGACTATGCCCACTACCGAAGTGAAGATCGAAGAGCTCTCCGACGGAGCTGCCATTACCAAGCAGCTGATCGTTCAGAAGTTCGGCGGTTCCTCGGTTGCCGATGCTGATGGCATCAAGCGGGTCGCTCAGCGTGTTGTGGATGCGCAGAAGGCCGGCAACGAGGTTGTGGTTGTTGTTTCCGCCATGGGAGACACCACAGATGAACTCCTGGACCTCGCGGGCCAGGTCACGGACTCCGCTCCTGCCCGCGAAATGGACATGCTCCTTTCCGCCGGAGAGCGAATTTCCATGGCACTGCTTGCCATGGCCATCAACAAGTTTGGCGCCTCCGCCCAGTCCTTCACGGGCTCCCAGGCAGGCATGATTACCGACGGCATCCACGGCAAGGCCCGGATTATTGATGTGGACCCGCACCGCATCCGCACCGCCCTGGACAAAGGACACATTGCGATCGTGGCGGGCTTCCAGGGCATGAGCCGCAGCACCAACGAGATCACAACGCTGGGTCGTGGCGGCTCGGACACCACGGCTGTTGCCTTGGCTGCAGCGCTCGAAGCCGATGTGTGCGAAATTTACACCGACGTGGACGGCATCTACACGGCCGATCCCCGCGTTGTGTCATCGGCCCAGAAGATCGACCGCATCTCCAGCGAGGAAATGCTGGAACTTGCTGCTTCCGGCGCCAAGATCCTGCACTTGCGGTGCGTGGAGTACGCCCGCCGTTTCGGCGTGCCGCTGCACGTCCGCTCTTCATTCAGCCAGCACGAAGGCACGTGGGTCATCCCGGGCGCCGATGAAAAGTTCACGATTCAAGAGGGAGTTGCCTTGGAGCAGCCAATCATCTCCGGCGTTGCACACGACCGGTCCGAAGCCAAGGTCACCGTTGTAGGCGTGCCGGACATTCCGGGCAAGGCCGCTGCGATCTTCCAGGTGATCGCGGACGCGCACTCGAACATCGACATGATCGTACAGAACGTGTCCACCCACGGCACGGGCCGCACTGATATCTCGTTCACGCTCCCAATCGTCGAAGGCGCCGACGCTTTGGCCGCCCTGCGTGCAGCTGAGGGCCAAATCGGCTTCGAGAGCATCGAATACAACGAGCACGTTGGCAAGCTGTCCCTGATCGGCGCTGGAATGCGTTCACACCCCGGCGTTTCGGCAACGTTCTTCAAGGCCCTCTCCGATGCCGGCATCAACATCGACATGATCTCCACCTCGGAAATCCGCATCTCGGTTGTCACGAGCGCAGATGCCCTGGATGACGCCGTCCGCGCCATCCACGCCGCCTTCGAGCTCGACGGCGATGCCGAAGCTACCGTTTACGGCGGCACCGGGCGCTAAGGCCGCCACTTTACCGGTCAGCGACCGGCTCTTCTGAGAAGGCTCCGTCCCCACTTGGGACGGAGCCTTCTTTGGGTGGCAGTATGCCCGTGATCAACAGGTGCTGTCGGCGGGCATATGTCTCTCTAGGTGGTCCTGCCTGACGCTCGACGGTATAACCACACGGGATTGCCGAAGCGGCGACCAGACGGCGCGGCAGCAACCACAATCACGACCTCGTTCTCCCGCTCGTATTCGAGGAACTCCACTTACGCTGCAGCGGCGGCGATATCCAGACTTTTCATCCGTACGCCCGCGCTGTTGGTCCTTATCTTGGCGAGCAGGCGGCCGGCAATCGGCAGGCGGGCGAGGCGGATCATCGCGGACCGAAGCAGCAACTCGGCGCGGTTGCCTGGGGTGAAGAAGCTGCGCATGCTCACGCCGCTGCCGAGGTGGTGGTCGACGAACGGGCGCAGGTGGTCCTCCCAGTCCTGCAGCGCCCGTGACACGTCGTGCGGGTGGCGTTCGAGCATGGTGCCGAGCAGGTCGGCCCCGGCCAGGCCGGTGGATGCCCCCATGCCGGAGTAAACGGTCAGGCACCACGCGGCGTCGCCGACGAGCACGACTCGGCCGCGGTGCCAGTGGTCGAGGTGCACCTGCTCGGCGGAGTCGAACAGGTGATCGGGGGCCTTCTCGAACTGGTCGAGCAGCCAACCGAGCGTGGAGCCGGTGGGCTCGGGGCCGTAAGCGGCGCGCAGCGAGTCGATGGCTGGCCGGGTGAACTCGGCGTCCACGTCGTCGGTGCGGTAGGAGAGCAGCACCGTCGGCGGACGGTCAGCGAACGGGAACACCCACGCTGATCGACCCTGCTCGGCCAGGATCAGTCCGTCTTGTTGACGGTAGCCGGGTACCGCCTCGGGCAGGCTGTACGCGGCGATCATGTAGTTCAGTGGACGGATCGGGCTCTGCTCGGGTTCGAACGCAAGCCGGCGCACCGTCGAGCGCAGTCCGTCTGCCCCCACCACCAGGTCGAACCGTTCGACGATCGTCGTCTCCGTCGTCAGGTTGCGGATCTCTACATCCACCCCGTCGATGTACTGGTCCAGCGCGATCGGCACGGTCGAGTACCGGATCTCCACTTCGTCGGGCAGGGCGGTGAAGGCCGCGTCTTCAATGTCGCCCCGCAGTACGAGTCGAGATCCGCCGAACACGTCGGCGTAGCTTAGACCGCGGCGGCGCCGGTCCGTGCGGTCGACTTCGTAGCTCACGGCTTCCGGAGCGACGCGATTCGGCACGGCATCGGCGATGCCCAGCCGTTCGGCGGCGGCGAGCCCGGTTCCGAACAGGGCGATGAAGTATCCGCCGCGGCGCCGCTCGTGGGCCTTCTCCAGCACCACCACGTCCCAGCCCGCGCGATGAAGTCGCAGCGCGGAGGCGGTCCCGCTGATCCCGAGGCCGACCACCAGGGCCCGCTGTCGTTTTGTCATGTTCTTGTCCATGGGATTGGGCGCTCAGTGGCTCGGGACAGACGCCAGCTGGCGCAGGTTGGTGTTGTTCTGCAGTGCCCATCGCAGGGTCCGCGGTGGGCGCCCGAGCAGGGTTTCCAGCTGGTCGGAGAGGACGTCGTACCGACCGCTGGCGATCAGACTGGTCTGGATCCTCAGGTGCTCAGCCGCGTGCCGGGCCGTAGCCGGATCGCCCAGGGACTCCTGCAGGACGGTCTCGTCGAGGAAGGCCTCGTTCCAAGCCTCCAGCTCCTCAGGGATGTAGACGATCTGGCGTCCCAGCGCGGCTGCGTAGTCCTCAGCGAACCCGTGCATGTCCTTCAGCTCCGGACCGGTGAGCTCGTAGGACTTCGAGATGTGCGGTGCGGGGTCGACCAGCATCTTCACGGACACCTCTGCCAGGTCGTGAACGGCGATGGGGGCGAGCCGCTGGTTGCCGAAGGGCAGGCGCAGCTCACCGTTGCTCAGCGGGCCCAGCAGCATCCAGGTCAGATGGGGGTTTTCGGCGAACAGGGTCGAGCGCACGTTGATGGTCGGGAGGCCGGACCAGTCCAGCACCCGCTCGCAGATCCAGTGCGCCCGCTGCTGCGGTGACCAGTCCGTGACCATTCCTCCGAGCCAGGAACGCCGCTCCTCTTCCGGTGCGGTCATCTTCTCGAGCGTCATGTATGACTGCTCGTAGTTGGATAAATGCACGAAGGCCTCGATGTCGCCCTGGGCTCGTGCCGCCGCGGCCATCAAAGTGAGGGCGTCAGCGTAGTTTGGCTGCGGGGTCATGCTGAAGTAAATGCGCTTGACACCCTTCAGCGCTGCGGCCACGTCCGCGGGTTTGAGCAGGTCGCCGACGAAGACGTCGGCCCCGGCCTCGCGCAGCGACTGGGCCCGTTCGTCGTCCCGTCGCACGAATGCGCGCACCGGGTGGCCCTGTTCGAGCAGCATGTCGACCATCAACCTGCTCACGCCGCCGACCTGTCCGCCGGCGCCGGTGATCAGAATGGGATTGCGTTCCGTCATTTGTGTGTTCTCCATCAGGTTGGGGTGAGTTGTAGTCAGAGGATGGGTTCAGTGCGCGCTGGCGTCGATTGCGTCCATCGGCGGAAGACCGGGCTGAGGGCCCTGCCGGGGAAACGCGATATCACCGCGGGACTGCGCCGGGTCGGGAAGGGGCTGGAGTACGCGCGGATCCAGGTCGGCGTGGCGATCTCCGGTCGGGCGACGTGTTGCAGATCAATGGTGGGTTTCGACGCCGGCGCGTTCAGACATAGGGTGCCGGAATCGGTCCAGCCGCGTGCAGGGCCGCGTCGGTGTCCGCTATGGCCAGCATCCTGTTGATGTCGGCCCCGGCCAGTGCGCCGGCCGCGGCGGAGGCCCCGACCTGGGCGGTCAGATCGGTGGCGTTGCCGGCCACCCACACCCCCGGCACTTCGGTGATGCCGGCCGTGCCGGAGGCGAAACTGCGGCCCTTGTTCGGCAGGTCCTGCACGGGCACGTGCAGACCTTCCAGGCCTTGGGCGCGGATCTGCAGTTGCGCCAGGACCGCGATGACGCGGCGGGCAATGACCTGGCCGTCGGCCAGGCGAACCCCGGCGAGGGCACCGTCGTCGTCGTTGACGACTTCGGTGACCGGGGTGTCGATGACGCGGATGCCGCGGGCGGCGAAGCGGGCGCGGTTGTCCTCGTGCAGGTCGGTGCCGTGCGTGAAGTAGGTCAGGTCCTCTGTTAGTTGGCGGTAGAGATACGCGTGGGCGATGGAAACCGGGCCGGTGGCGAGGATTCCGATGGGTTCGTCGCGGACTTCCCAGCCGTGGCAGTACGGGCAGTGCAGCACGCTGTGCCCCCAGTGCTCGGCGAGACCGGGGACGTCCGGTAGAACGTCGGTGAGGCCGGTGGCCACGAGGATGCGGCGGGCGGTGATGCTGCGGCCGTCGGCGAGGGTGATGGTGAACCGCAAATCCCCGTCAGCTGAGGGGGCGGCGGGCTCGGCCGTGACTACCTCGCCGAGGACGATGCGTCCGCCGTAGTGGCGCACGTGCTCCCGTCCTCGTCGAAGGATCTCGGACGGCGGGGTGCCGTCCAGGGCGAGGAGGCCGTGCACGGCTTCGGCTGGCGCGTTGCGGGGGTAGCCGCTGTCGATGACGACGACCGAGCGGCGGGAGCGGGCGAGGATCAGAGCGCCGTTCAGTCCTGCGGCGCCGCCTCCGATCACCACCGTGTCGATAGTGCCTTCGGCCAGTTCGTCACTCGTGAATGGAGGAGTCGTCTCAGTCATGGTTTGGTCAGCCTTTCGGGTTCTGGACGGTTGTCGGGTTGGTTGCGCGGCTAGGGTCGGGTGAGCCACTTGCCACCCATGTCGTGATCCGTTCCGCGATCGCTTCGGGGGCTTCGATGTGCAGGAAGTGGCCGAGGTTGGGGACGATGTCGCGCACGTGGGGTGCGGCGTATCGATGCCGGTCGTCGACGTTCGGGGGGAGGATGCAGTCGTCGTCTGCGCCGTGGATGTGCAGCAGGGGCACCGTGATGGGGTGGGAGAGTCGGCGTGCAGCCTTCAGCATGCCCAGGCGGGTCATCGCCCGGTAGTACTTGAGGGGCGCGGGGAAGCTCGCTCCGAGGTGTTCGTGTAGCTCCGTTTGGAGAGCCGGGTCGAGGGTCAGGTTTGGTGACCATTGACGCCAGAGGCGGTCGATGAGGGCGAAGTCGTGGGCTCGGGCGATCATGCCGCTTCCGGGAAGTTGGAAGAAGGCCATGTACCAGCTCCGGCGGAGTTGGGCGGGGCGGGGCCGGCCGATGAATGTGAGGGGGTGGGGGATAGCGAGCGTGACTGCGCGTTTGATGCGCTCCGGCGCGGTGACGGTGGTGTCGTACGTGATGAAGGCGCCCCAGTCGTGGCCAATGAGGTCCACCTGGCGCTGGGGAGACCACTGCTCGATCAGTGCGACCACGTCGCCGGTGAGGGATGCGAAATCGAATGGACCCGCGGTCGGGGACGGGGCGTAACCGCGAAGCCAGGGCGCGAGGACGTAGCGACCCTGGCGGCTGAGTTCGGCGAGGAACGCCTTCGCCGTTGGCGGGTGGTCCGGGAATCCGTGCAGGAAGATCGTCGGTTGACCTGTGGGGTCACCGCCCTGCAGAGCGTGAAAAGTGCCGTGCGGCAAGTCGAAAGTGACGTGTTCGAAGTCCATGCATGTTGAGCCTGTTTCGAGAGGGGTCGGACGGGAGATGCTGGTGCTGGCTTCGGTGTCAGCCGGCCAGTTGGTTGAGCTTGCGGATCTGTTTGTCGAAGGTGCGTGAGGGCACGAACCGGCGCAGGACGCTCACGCGTCCGGCCATCGAGCCGGCGGTGTACCTGGGTGTGGGCTTGGAGTCCGTGGCGGCAGCGACGATCACCTTCGCGACAACATCGGGGTCATCGGCGGTACGTAAAGCGGTGGCCAGTACGTCTCGGGAGACCTCCCGCTGTGCGGAGTAGACCGGCAAGGGTGAGTCCGGTGCAAGGCTGCTCGCCTCGAAACCCGTGCTTGTAAAGGCCGGCTCGACCAGCAGCACCCGGACGCCGTGCTCGCGAAGCTCGTGGTCGACGGACTCCGAGTAGCCCTCGACTGCATGCTTGGTGGCGGCATAGATGGCCATGAAGGGGGCTGGGATCAGACCCAGGACCGAGGAGACGTTGACCACACGGCCACTGCCCTTGGCCCGCATGTGGGGCAGCACGGCGTTTGTCATCCGCATCAAGCCGAAGACGTTGATGTCGAAGACCTCCTTGGTCTGCTTGATCGAGCTCTCCTCGCCAGCGCCGACGGCGCCCACGCCTGCGTTGTTGACCAGGACGTCGATCCGACCAAACCGTTCGATCACCTTCTCGACCAGGGAATGGGCCGATTCGTCGCTGGCTACATCGAGATCGAGGAACGACACCCCGGCAAGCGGGCGGGCGTTCGCCGCGTTCCGGCTCGTACCGACCACCGCGAAGCCGGCGTCTACGAGGGCGCGTGCTGCCGCCCGCCCGATTCCTGAGGAAGCGCCCGTCACGAGGGCCACCGGGGAAGCTGTCTGCATGTTGGTTCCTTCGGCTATAGGCGTGACTTCGCCGCGCCAGATATGGGGAGTCAGACATTTATGTACTGAACAGTCAACAACGCTAGAAGGTTCTGTACTGATTTGTCAATTACGACCTTTCGGCTCTATCTTGGATGTATGGCGAGACCACGAACTTTCGACCGCGACCACGTTCTCCATGCCGCCGAGAGGCAATTTCGCGAGTCGGGCTACAACGGCACGAGCGTGGACGACATCAGCGCAGCCACCGGGCTGGGCCGCGGCAGTCTCTATGCCGCTTTCGACGGTAAACACGGTGTGCTGGTGCAAGCGATGACCGGATACTTCAACCGGTTGGGAAACGTTCCGGCGAAGGTTCTCGCCGGCCCGGACGACGGCGCACTGGAACGGCTCCACAGCTACCTGCTCCGCGCCGTCCACGGGGTGCCTCTAGCCGACGATGTGCCCCCAGCTACCGACCGGGCGGCGGCTGCGTGCTTCGCGGGCAAGATGGCTCTGGAGATCGGTGCCTCAGACGCCGAGGTGCAGCGCATTGCTGCCGAATGTTTCTCTATGCTCGTGACGGCGGTGGCCGAGTGTGTGCGCGCGGCGCAGCGCAACGGAGACATCGACCCGGATGCCGATGCTGAAGATCTGGCATTCCTCGTGCTAACCGTGATCCGCGGGACCGACGTCGTCGGTGCGTACGGCCACAGCCCTGCCCGCTTGACCCGAATTGCCGAGAGCGCGTTCGCGTTGCTGCCACGCGTGAGCCGCCGCTGAGGAGGGCGCAGCCGAGCGACTGAACGCAAGCCCGATCTGCGGATGCTCCGCGGACACGCCGTCACTGCGCGCCAGGCACTACGAAAAGCAGTTGCGATGGCAGGAAATGATGGCCCCGGAGATCATACGGCGACTCGGGGCCATCCCTGACCTGCCCGAGGATCCGCGGCCAAATGCTCCGGTCGCGGCCGCCCTCGCCTTCGATCCGGTACACTGACGCCCCGGTCCTTCCTTGCGTTAGCCGTTGCCGCGTTCACCTTTGCCGCGCTGCACCGGCGCCAGCAGGACGTCAATGAGCTGCCTGAGCCCATCAGCCATGTCCACGTCTTTGTCATAGAGCCACTGCAACTGCAGGCCATCGAACGCCGCAACAACCAACCTGGAGAGAAGGGCCGCGTCAACGTCGCTCCGGACTTCACCGGTTTGCTGCCGGCGGGCGATGTCTTCAGTAAGGCCTTGCACCAAGTCCTCGTAACGCTCTTTGAAGTAGCCGTGGGAGTCATGTCCGGGATCATTGGCTGTGGCCGATGCGACAGCGTACAGGGTGGTCAGCCCTGGCTCGTGCCGGTTCCGCTCGGCGATCGGCGCCATGAGGCCAAGCCCCGCTTCCTCTTGGCCGACCACTGACATGGACCGCCGGTCACGCTCTGCCAGGACTGCGGTGAGGAGTTCCTGCTTGCCCTTGAAGTAGTGGAAGAGGGTGGCTTCCTTGACCCCCACGAGTTCCGCCACGCGCTTGAGAGCAGTCCCTTCGAAACCTTCGGTCGCAAAGACGTCCGTCGCCGTTTGGATGATCTGTTCGCGGCGTTCCGCACCCTTCGCGTATTGCCCGCGGGCCTTGGAAGTTGACATTGAGTCAGTCTATTTCACGCATCAAAAATCGAGTCATCCTAGATTTATCACTCAAAAATCTAGTCACACTCGATTTTTGTCGCTAAAGTCTTTCTCGAGACCCAACGGTGGGTCACCCGTTCATCAGGAGGCAATGTGGCCCTCAACCTCAAACAACAGGCGCCGGCGGCCGGCACCGAAGCTGCAGTCGTCGAAGCGGCCCGCGCTCCCCGCGCCTACGTCATCGGCATGCCAATCGCCAGCGCAGGTCTTTGGATGGCCGTTCTGGCCCCCGCGCTGGTGGTTTTGGCCATCAAGGTCTCGGAAATCACCACCCCGGACACCCGCGCCGGTGCACTGAGCTTGGTGGCAGGCGTCGGCGCCACGATAGCCCTGCTGGCCAACCCGCTCTTCGGACGCCTGAGCGACCGCACAACGTCCCGCTTCGGAATGCGCAAGCCCTGGATCGTCGGCGGCTCACTGCTCGGGCTGGCATCACTCTTCCTGCTGGGGTCGGCCGCAGATGTCGGCACGGTCCTCATCGCCTGGGTCTTGGCACAGCTGGGCTTCAACGCGGCACTGGCCGCCCTTGTAGCCACGCTCCCCGACCAAGCAGCCCCCTCCGAGCGCGGGCGCCTCTCCGGGCTGATCGGCATGACATTGCCAATCGGGCTCGTGGCCGCTGCGTTCTTCGCGCAAATGTTCGACAACGCCTTGCAGATGGCCGTGGTCCCCGGTGTCGTGGGAACCGCCGTCGCAATCGCGTTCGCCTTCACGTTCAAGGACCGCGTCCTCACCGAGAAGCCGGCGCCACTGAACCTCAAAGAGATCCTGGGTTCGTTCTACTTCAACCCGCGCACCTACCCGGGCCTTGGCTGGGCCTGGCTCACCAAGTTCATGGTCTACATGGGCTACTGCGCAGGGCTCCTGTACTTGCCGTACTTCTTCGCGGACCACCTCCACGTTGCAGAATCCCAGGTCACCAGCCTGGTGTTCCAAGCGACGCTGGTGAGCTCTGCCGGCACTGTCATCACCAGCCTCGCAGGCGGTTGGATCAGCGACCGCGTCGGCAAGCGCAAGGGCATGGTGATCATCTCCGCCCTGGTGATGATGGTGGGGCTGATCGTCATCGCTACCAGCACCGACACCGGTCAGGTCCTGGCAGGCCAAGCCATCCTGGGCCTCGGGCTCGGAGTCTTCAGCGCAGTGGACGTCGCCCTCATCGCCGACCTGCTCCCCGGCAGCCAGACCGAGAACGCCAAGACCTTCGGTGTCTTCAACATCGCACAGGCCCTCCCGCAGTCGCTCGTACCCGCCGTTGCCTTCCCTGTCATTGCCATTGGGGGTTACCCCGCATTGTTCCTCGGTGGCGCTGTGATCGGCATCGTCGGTGCCGTCCTCGTAACCCGTATCAAAGGAGTCAAATAAAATGAACCCCACATTGTCGGCCGCTGTCACGGCCCCGCAGACCGGATCGCCGGACGCCGAAGAGCGCATCCGGGAACTCGCACAGAGCCTCTCCCTGGAGCAGCAGATCCAACTACTGACGGGAGCGGACGTCTGGTCCACCCATGCCATCCCGGAAATCGGTCTCAGCCGCATCGTCATGTCCGATGGTCCGGCAGGCGTCCGCGGCGAAGACTTCGACGAGCGCCACGACTCAATCTCCCTGCCGTCGTCGTCCGCCCTGTCCGCCACGTGGAGCGTAGAAACCGCTCGCCGTTACGGCCAGGTCCTCGGCCAGGAGGCCCGCCGCAAGGGCGTCCACGCCGTACTCGGCCCAACCATCAACCTTCATCGTTCACCCCTGGGTGGCCGTCATTTCGAGTGCATGAGCGAGGACCCGCGGCTCACGGCAACCATGGCCGCCGGATACGTTGCCGGCGTGCAGTCCATGGGCATAGGGGCGACTCCCAAGCACTACCTGGCCAACGAGGCCGAGACGGAACGCTTCACTTCGGACTCCGTGGTGGACGAACGCCCGTTGCGCGAGCTTTATCTGGCAGCGTTCGAAGACGCCATCACGGAGGCCCGCGCCTGGCTGGTCATGAGCTCCTACAACTCCATCAACGGCACCACGGCGAGCGAAAACAAGCTGTTGGAATCCCCGCTCTCCACAGAATGGGGATTCGACGGGGTGGTGGTTTCCGACTGGACGGGAGTGCGTTCCGTTGATGCCGCAAACGCCCACCAGGACCTGGAAATGCCCGGACCGGTAGGCCACTGGGGCCCCAAACTTCTGGCCGCCGTCGAGGACGGCCGCGTCAGCCGGGAGGCCATCCTGGAAAAGGTCACCCGTATCCTGCGCCTCGCTGCCCGCGTCGGTGCCCTCGAAGGCTTCGAACCCGCTGTCACCGGGCTCCCCGCGAAACTGGACGGGGCCGCCGTCGCGCGTGAAGTTGCCGTCCGTGGCGCAGTGCTGGTCCGTAACGAGGGAGGCATCCTTCCGTTGGATGCCGCGACGCTCAAGAGCGTGGCCGTGATCGGTCACAACGCTGAAGAGGCCAGAACGCAGGGCGGCGGGAGCGCCACGGTGATGCCCAAGTACACCGTCTCGCCCTTGGAGGGGCTGCGCAAAGCACTGCCCGACGACGTCAAAGTCACCTATGCGCGTGGCGCGAAGGTGGCCGAGGGCCTTCAGGCGTTCCCCCGGACTTCACTGCACAATCCGGTCTCCAATGTCCCTGGGATCCGCGTGACGTTCCTCGCAGAAGACGGCACGGAACTCTCGGGCGAAGACCGCCTGGCGTCGCACTTGATCTGGTTCGGCATCGGCATCCCGGAAGGCGCCGCCATCATCCGGATGGAAACCGACTGGACAGCCGATTCCGCAGGTGTCCACCACCTCGGAGTGGGCACAGTAGGGCACATCCGCCTCTCATTGGATGGAGCCGAAGTCTTCAACGACGAAATCCAGGACGACACCGATGTCCTGGGTGCCGCGCTCTTCGATCCGCCCAAGACTGTTCACGCAGTTGAGACCGCAGCCGGCCAGCTGGTGCGTATCGAAGCCGAATACCGCCTGCCCAAGGAACAGATCATCCCGTTCACGGCAATCCTGCTGGGCGAAGAAACCGTGGTGGCGGATCCTCAGGCGGAGATCGACGCCGCGGTGGAAGCCGCCCGGGATTCAGATGTAGCCGTGGTGGTCGTCGGAACCAATGCGGCCATCGAATCCGAGGGCTTTGACCGAAAGGATCTGGACCTCCCGGGGTTCCAGAACGAACTCGTACAAGCCGTCGCCGCGGTCAACCCACGCACGGTGGTGGTGGTGAATTCGGGTTCACCTGTGGTGATGCCGTGGCTCAAGAACGTCAACGCGGTGCTGCTGGGCTGGTTCGGTGGCCAGGAGTTCGGCAACGCGATTGCAGACATCCTGCTGGGCGCCGAGGAACCTGGCGGTCGGCTCCCCACCACGTGGCCGGCAGCCTTGGAGGATGTTCCGGTCCTGAACACCACTCCCGTGGACGGCAAGGTGGTCTACTCCGAGGGAATTCATGTTGGCTACCGTGCGTGGCTCAAGCAGCAAGGCGAAGGGGGCCCCGCTCCGGCGCTGCCTTTCGGCTTCGGGCTCGGCTACACGACCTTCGAGTTCGGCACCGCCCACGCACCACAGTCGGTCACGGCCGGCAACGACGTGGTTGTGCATGTCCCGGTGAAGAACACGGGCACGCGTACGGGACGTGAAGTGGTTCAGGTCTACCTTGAGCGCATCGGTTCCGCTGTGGAACGTCCGGTCCGTTGGTTGGCAGGCTACGCAGGAACCCACCTTGCTCCGGCGGGGACTGACAGCGTTGAAGTCCGCATCCCGGCAAAGGCTTTCGCGCATTACGACGGCGGCTGGCAGTTCGAGCGTGGAAGCTTCCGCCTGCTGGTGGGTCGCCATGTTGCGGACAGCTTCCAGACTCTGGACATCGAGGTGCGGTAATAATAGAGGGCAATTGGCGCGGCGCGGCGGCCTTTTTGGGCCGCCACGCACGTGGTTTTCGCCACAAGCGCCGTATCTGGGGTATGGTATGGAATTTTCATGGCATGCTGTACGTTGCATACCCGGTAACCCCCTAACACGAAGAGGCATCAAAAAGTGGCAGCCGACTACGACGAACTCCGTACCGATGTAAAAGAGAACCAGGAGCAGTCCCTCCAGGCGCTCCAGTCCGCCAGCGCCCCCACGGCCAAGAGCGTGGTTCTTGAACTCGACGAAACCGACGGCCTGGATGCCAACGGTCCCGGCGGCGAAATCGTCGCTGAAGAACTCATCATCCAGGTCATCCCCCAGGCAAGCGACGAGTTCACTTGTAACTCATGCTTCCTGGTCCGCCACCGTTCGCAGATTGCCCGCGAAAAGGATGGCGTCGCCTACTGCACTGACTGCGAAGGCTAAGACGACCACCACCCCGGCGGAACATGAATCGTCAGGGAGTGCCGCCGTCGGGATTAATTGCGGAAGGACCGGAGCACATGCTCCGGTCCTTCCGCACTTAATTACTTGTCGCCCGCTTCCTGCCTGCCCTCCTTATCGGGTTCGGACAGTCGCTCCTCGTCGGTGTATTCAGGGGCGACCACCGGGGAAAGAGCGTCACCAAGGAGACCGGCAGCCTCCCTGCCACCCTCTGGATCAGGCCGGTCCGGCGACCTGTCGTCCTCCAGCGGAGTGTCCGTCATAGTCCGCCTCCTTGTCCGCCGATCATCTTCTGGCGCCGGTGATTGCTCACCCTGAGCTGAAGAATCCGCGCACCGCCGGCCAGCGCCACCAGCACGCCTCCTCCAACAGCTGCGATGAACAGCGTGGTGCCGAGGGCGAGCGCCCCTTCCAATCCGAAGAAGCGAACAGTGACCATGTCCTGGTTCTGGACGAAGAAGACGATCAACAGGACCAACACCACCAGGCCCACAGCTACTGCCACCCAGATTGCTGCTGTTCGCGTGGGCCGGGAATTGCCCGGCGCGACCCGTCGCTGCGGGTGATCGGCCCGTCCAGAGCCTCCCCGGGCCATTGCGGCATCATCTTGAGCGCTCATTGACAGCCCCCTCATTTCCCAGAACGTATGCGTGCCCATCACATGTCCATGCACTCATATAATAAGCATGCTTATAAGTGGCTCAACAGGGGCCCGGGCAGGATCCCGGGAAGCAAGCCCGGCCGGCAGGAAGCCCACCCTACTTAAGGCCTGCCCTACACAAGGAAGGACCGGAGTTCGCGGTCCGGCCCTTCGGTATTTGGGTGCCGTTGTTACTGCCTGTCACAGTTAGGAATGGTCACAGTTACTGGTGGTCATACGCTGTAGTCGGTTGAAGTTGGCCCTGGATCGTTGTTCCGGACAGCGTAGTGATGGCCTTCGGAATCGGTCTCAATGTCAAAGGTCTTCAAGTCTTCCTCGGAAGCCGTTTCGAAGTCGTCGTGTTTGTGCACAACAGGGGCATCCGTGTCCCCATGGGTTGCTGGTCCGAATACGGACTGCAGCCGCTCGGTCACGTGCTGAAAGTTTTCCAACTTGCGTCCCATGTTCTTCCACCTCCTTTCAACGGGAGAGAGAAAAGCGGCAGGACGGCGCATGCCGTACCAGTACGCCAATTTTACGCCCGCAGGCCGGAAAAGGCGCGGAATCGCGGCGGGCGAAAAGGCTTAGCGCAGCGACTTGTCGTCTGGATTACGGGGAACCACATACGTACTGCCGTCCGGACGGCGAAGGGTTTCCCATTGCTGCGTCTCCGCCTCGCGTTGGGCCAGGAGCCTGCGGTTGGCCTCGGTCATTTCGTGATCGATGGAGCTGCTGTGTGCGGGGCCAAAGATGACCCTCAGCTTTCCCGTAGCGCGCATGAACTTCTGGGTAAAGGATTCCTTTGCCACGCGGATCGACTCCTCTTTTAGACGGTTCAACAAGTTCATAGTACGCTAACAATTAGTGCACTAACTAATCGGAAGGGAAGGCCGCCATGACCCAGACCAAGGAGACGAGCCTGACCAATGAGGCAAGCCAGGCCAGCGAGACTGACGACCTCCTTTTGGAACGCCAACTGTGCTTCGCGTTGACGGTTGCCTCGCGGAGCGTTGTGGGCATCTACAAGCCCATCCTCGAACAGCTCGGGCTGACGCATCCGCAGTACCTTGTGATGCTTGCACTCTGGGAGCGGAGCCCCAGGACACTAAAGGACATTAGCGACAGCCTCCTCCACGAGCCCGCCACCTTGTCCCCACTCCTGCGCCGACTTGAGGAAGCACAGCTGATTACGCGCGAGCGCGTGCCTGGCAACGAGCGCGCGCTTGCCGTCAAGCTGACGGAAAAGGGAGCAGCACTTCGGGATCAGGCAACGGCGGTTCCTGGTGCAATCCGGGAGCGCCTGCAACTCAGCCGCGAGGAGGTGGCCGAACTCCACCAAGCCATGACCGGCCTGATCGCGGCGACCCAGCGCAGCGGCACCTGAGACCCACTCAGCGCGCCAAGGTGAGAATCTCAGCCCCGTCGTCGGTGATGGCTATCGTGTGCTCACTGTGGGCTGTGCGGCAACCTGTTGCGCTTCTCAGCGTCCACCCGTCGTCATCGGTAACGAGCTGGGCGGTGTCCGCCATGACCCATGGCTCCAGCGCCAGCAGTAGTCCCGGGCGCAATTTGTAGCCACGGCCCGGCCTCCCGGTATTGGCGATGTGCGGGTCCTGATGCATCGTCGATCCGATGCCGTGACCACCGAACTGGGTATTGATGAGGTATCCGGCTTCGCTGAGGACCGAGCCTATGGCATGGGAGATATCACCGATGCGGGCGCCAGGACCGGCCGCTGCTATCCCTGCACTCAACGCCCGCTCAGTCGCGTCGATCATTGCCAAGCTCTCCAAGGGCTTTGACTCGCCCACCGTGAAGCTGATAGCGGAGTCTGCGGCGACCCCATTCTTGGAAACAGCGATGTCCAGGGACACCAGGTCGCCGTCAGCAAGCGCGTAGTCATGAGGCAGTCCATGGAGGACGGCGTCGTTGACGGACGTGCAGATGTAGTGCCCAAAAGGACCGCGCCCAAAGGAGGGCGAATAGTCTACGTAGCACGACTGGGCCCCCGCCTCCGCGATCATGGCTTGTGCCCACTGATCGATCTCCAGGAGATTGACGCCCACTGCGCTGCGGCTTTTCATTGCCTGAAGGATCTCGGCAACCAGTGCTCCGGCCTCCTTCGCCCGATGCAGTTCAGTGCGGTTCAGAATCTCGATCATGCGGCGCCCTCCCATTCAACCAATAACTATCCCGGCCATATTATCCCGGTATTAGAATTGGAGCCATGGTCAGATTGCCACTCACAGCTGAAGAGGTCGAGCGCGGACATCGTCTCGGCGCCATGTTGCGTCGCGCTCGAGGAGGGCGCTCCATGCTGGAAATTGCGCTCGAGGCCCAGGTTTCGCCGGAGACACTCCGGAAGATCGAGTCCGGACGTGTGGCAACCCCGGCATTCCAGACCATCGCAGCCATAGCAGATGTCCTCGGGCTGTCCCTTGATGAGGTGTGGGCAGGGATCAGCCAGCCCGAAAGCATTGCCGCTCCGGCATAAAACGGCAGCAACCAAGGAGATTCAATGCGCCCGCGCCACTTCGTCCGGCACCTACAAGCCGTTCGGCCCCTCATTGCTGTCCTGGCCCTCGCTGGCCTGGCCGGCTGCTCGGGTACCCCCGCCCCGGGTGGGTCGAGCAGCGTTGCCCCCTTGCCGTCGTCGTCCGTCAGTCCAAGCGGCGCATCTCCGAGCGCCACACAAGCCAACCCAACGCCAACCCAGGTGCCCACAACGCTCGGCCCCGAAGACACAACACCGGACCCCAGCTTGCCCGGAACCACGCCCACGCCGGGACAGGGAAACGCTGAACTATCCATCATCGTGCTGGAGGCCGCCGATGCAGCACCGCAGAACTATACGCTCGTCTGCATAAACGGCGCCCCGGCAGCCGAAAGTAAACACCCCACCGCGAACGCGGCCTGCACGGCACTGAAGAACAATCCTTCGCTCCTGGGCCCTGCCCCGATCAAGACCGACCAAGCGTGCACGCAGCAGTACGGCGGCCCGCAAACAGCCAAGGTGACTGGCGCCGTTGACGGCGTGGAAGTCCATGTCTCCTACAGCCGTACCGACGGATGCCAGATCGCCTTGTGGGATGCGGCCAGCGCCATTATCGGTTCCAGCGGTGGAGCAGCTTAGGCCGCAGCACCTCCCCCAAGAGCAGTGGCTCGGGATGGAGGCAGCACATCATGCGCGGGTCGCACGCTACGCGGACCCATATTTGGCCCGCCGGTCGGCAGGAAAGAAACACCCCGTGGAGGACTTCCTCTTCACGTATTACACCCAGAAACCCGGTCAATTGCTGCGCTGGCATCCCGGCCACGGCGTAGTGCTGAGCGGCGAGCGCGTCCTTGAGCGCGCCGGCTGGAAGTTCTACCGCGTGCTCGACGACGGCGACCTCGCCGCCGTCGGACTGCCGCCAGGTACGCCCGCCGTCACCTTTGACAGGGAAAGTTTCATGGCCCAACGCGCCGAGGCCGTCAGTTTCGCTGGCATCATCCTCAGCGGCACCGCGAAGCGCCCGGGTCAGTTCGGCTGCTTTGGCCTCCATGAGTGGGCCATGGTGTACCGACAGGAGAAATTCGAGTTGCGGCACGAGTACTTGAAACTGCGGCTTGGCGCGGAGGGCACTGACACCGTGGTGGAGCAGAACCGTATCCGCTGTTCCCACTTCGATGCCTTCCGCTTCTACACACCGGACGCCGTCCCGCTCAACGAGCTCACGCCCACACGCGGGAACCAGCGCACCATGGAACAACCGGGCTGCCTGCACGCCAACATGGACCTGTACAAATGGGCCTACAAACTGACTCCGGCGCTGCCCAGCGAGCTGGTGATGGACTGCTTCGAACTTTCGTGGCGGATCCGGACCATGGACATGCAGGCTTCCCCTTACGACCTCGAAGAATGGGGCTACCCGCCCATCAGGATCGAGACACCGCAGGGCAAGGCCGAGTACGTTGAGTACCAGCGGGCTTTTGCAGCCGAATCCCAGACGCTGCGGGCCCGCGTGCTTCAGGCAATCGAACCGCTTCTGTAGGGAACGTCTCGCGGGACTCTTGCCGCAAGCACCCGTCGCCACCAGCGAAAGGTAACCATGGTTTCTCCCGACAGCAGCGAGTACGACGTCGACCTCTCCGTCACGCTGACAGAGGCACCTGGCGCCGCGCCCACTGAGTTCTACCTGCGGTCCGCGAAGGGCATTCTGTCTCCGGAGCCGGGCTCGATCGACTCGAACCTGCCGGACGCAGCGGCAGCCCTTGCCGCCGTCGAGCAGTTTGGCGAGGAAGTGTTCTTCCCGGTTCCGCGTCCGGACCGGATCTGCACGCAACAGTACGGGGGCCCGCAGGTGGCCCTGGTGACAGGTTGGTTCCGTGGGCGGAAGGTCCACAGCAAGCTCAGCCGGACCGATGGCTGCGAGATCGCACGCTGGCGGGCCATGGCGCCACTCCTGGGCGGCGCTGGAGCGTCAACCGGCGCCATCTAGGTACACCCCGGACGAAACAGCAGTGGCCGGCGGAATCATCCACCGGCCACTGCTGTGATTTCGACGAGCTAGCTTGCGTTATTGCTTTGCGTTGGCTCGTCTGCGCGGATCTTCGTGTCCTGCTTTCCCTTCGTTGGGTTCTCGTTATCCGGAACAACCGCGGCACCGGCAGGACCCACCACTACCGTGACGAAGCTGGGTTCG
The DNA here is from genome assembly GCF_031455315.1 of Arthrobacter sp. 1088. Taxonomy (NCBI): domain Bacteria; kingdom Bacillati; phylum Actinomycetota; class Actinomycetes; order Micrococcales; family Micrococcaceae; genus Arthrobacter; species Arthrobacter sp. 1088. Next base: position 146,351 of record NZ_JAVDSM010000010.1, on the reverse strand, counting down.
CTGGTGCCCTCGAACGTCAGGCGTCCAATGTAGGAGCCCGGCGTAAGGTTGGTCCAGTTCAGCGAGATGGTGCCGGCCTTGCCGTTGGCGAGTCGGATCGGGTTGGGCGTCACCGTGGCATTGCCCTCGTTGGCCCCCAGGACCGCGGCATCAACTGTTGCCTTGGTGGGCTGGTTGTTGGGGCTCGCGTAAAGGTTGGCGAAAACGTAGTAGTCGCCTGGCTCGGGATCGGCCACGGTGACGGATTCGCTGGCCGAGGCGGTCGCGGACGGGAGCTGCTGGCCCGACGGGGTCAGGACGAGCATGTCGAAGTCCGCGGCTTCGTCCGAGGATATGACCGAGAACTTGGCCAAGGCGCTGTTCTCCCCCACCGTCACCTTCTTGACGAAGTTCGAGGCGTTGGTCTCACCGGCAAAGGGTCCCGGAACCAGTTCAATTGCTGAGGAATCCGCCTTGGAAAGCCCATCAACCGTGACTCCCACCGGTGCATTGGTGCCGGAGACGATGTTGATGGCCGCCGAGCCGTTGGGGCCAGTTCCCGTGAACGCCATGGCCTTATCAGCGATGACAGACTGCGGACGGACGGCAATGGGCGAGGTGACGGTCTTGTTTGCGCCCTGCCAGGTGAGTGAACCCATGGCGAACTTGCCCAAAGCTGCATTGTTGTTCTCGAACTGCACCTTGAACGTCTTCTTTTCACCCGCAGCGCCAAAGTTCAGCACCGACGGGGTGACCTTGACGTTGACACCGGGAACGTTGACGGAGGCGCGGTACAGACCGGGCGTCAGGGCGGTAACTGTACGCGTGACCTCGATCTTGCCGGCCAGGTTGCCCAGCGCAAACGAGGGGACGTTCATGTCCCGCGGCTGCGTTGTGCCCAGTCCCTCAATACCGAGGTCCATGCCCGTGCCCTGAACGAATTTGAGATAGTCCTCGATCGTGGCGTCGTAAACCAAGCCTGGGCTGAGGACCTTGGCGGGATCGACCTGCCCTGCGCCGGTGGCGAAGACATCTTTGTTGATGGCGCCGTTGGCCAGCTTCACCGGACCGGCCGTGGTCATCATGGCCGACTTCACCGTTGCCGGGGACCACTTCGGGTTCTTGGCCAGGATCAGGGCGCCGAAACCGGCCACGTGCGGGGAAGCCATGGACGTTCCCGACAGGAAACCAAAGTTGTCTCCACCGGTTCCGATGGGTGAAACGCCAGCGAGGATAGCGACGCCGGGCGCTGAAACGTCGGGCTTCAGAAGGTCTGAATCCGTTGCCAGCAAGGGACCGCGGGACGAGAATCCGGCGATCTGCGGCTGCGCCTCAAGGGGCAGGCCCGTGGTGTCGTGGTCCAGCAAGGACACAGTGATGGCGGGGTTGGCCGTCACTTTGTCCTTGATGGCCTGCGTGGCAGGAGGGTTCACGTGGACGGTGGGAACAGCATGCTTATCCGTGTCCAGCGACGATTCCACCAGGTTCACCAAGATCATTCCGACACCACCGCCCCGGAGGACTTCCGCGCTCTTGGCGGTGCGGTCAACCACGCCACGGTCACAGACAACAACCTTGCCGGTCACCTTGGCCGGATCCAGCGAGCCTGGAGCACACAGCGCTGCGTTGCCTTCACCGCTTGCAGCGTTGCTGGAAAGCACGACGCCGGCCCCGCTCACCTCATGGTTCATGATGCTCGCTCCGCGGAATTTGCTGCCATCGGAGAATTCAATGGTGCCTTGCAGTTCCTGCGAGAAAGAGGTCGCAGCCACAGTGGTCAACCAGGGTGCTCCGTGGTTGACGGTGCTGGCCGTTGGTCCGGAGTTCCCGGCAGAGGTTGCCACGAAAATCCCGGCCGACGCAGCGGAAAGGAAAGCCAGCGATACGGGGTCGGTAGTGGTCGTGGTGGAACCGGAGATGGAGTAGTTCAGCACATCCACGCCGTCCAGGATGGCCTGTTCGATTGCGTCAACAGATGCGGAGCCGTAGCAGCCGCCCGTCGTGGGATCTGTGTCTTCCCAGCAGACCTTGTAGATGGAGAGTTTGGCGGCGGGTGCGATGCCGCTGGTGATACCGAAGCTGCGGCCGTCCACCACGGCGTCGACGTTGCCGTTACCTGCCGCTGTGCTTGCGGTGTGGGTGCCGTGGCTGTCCACGTCTACGGGCGAGATGACTTCCTCGGGGGCACGGTTTTCCGGGGGAACACTTCCCAGGAAGCCATCCGCGAAGTAGTGGGTGCTGAGTACTTTGGAGTTGCAGGCACTGCCGTCGTAACTGGCGCCGGTGTCCGTACCGGGCTGGCATTCGCCGATGAAGGTATCGCCATCTGCCTTCAGCATCGCGATTTTGCCGTCAGCGGTCCGGTAAGGGACGCCCACCTGGGGGTCGCCGACCAGCGGGCCGACCGGATCGCCTGCGAAAAAAGGATTGGAGGGGGTATATCCGGTGTCGATGACACCAACAACAGTGCCTTTTCCGGCGTTCTCCTGGCCTCCGTATTGCGTTGCCCAGGTGCCGTTGGGCCCGCTGAGTTTCAGGAAATCGGTGGTGGAGTAGTCAGGTGCGTATTGAGTGTCCGGTGCGACCATCAGGACTTTGGGGTCCTTGGCGAGGTTGATGGCCTGCTCTGCCGTCAGGTTGGCGCTGAAACCGTTGACGGCGGTGGTGAAGTCACGTTCGATGGTGACGTTTTCCTGCTGCGCAACGTCCTGCTGCGCCTGCTGCAGGTGTTCCTGGTATTCCTTCACCTCGACGCTGCCGGAATCGAGCTTCTTGCCCTCTTCCGGCTTGGTGGGCGCAAAACCCGGCGTACCGCCGTCGTATGTAGCCGCAGGCTTTTCTGCCAGGACAACCATGTAGCGGCCGTCCTTGTAGGCGCTGGGGTCAAGGTTCTTCTTGGCCACGCCTGCCGGATTCCCGGACACGGTCTCCGGGGAGGGAGCTGCCTGGGCCGGCAACGCCATGGAAGAGAGCAGCAATGGCAAGCCCACGGCCAGAGCCGCTGCCTTTCGAAGCCCCCCGCTTCTGACGAAGCTCTTTCCTTGTGATTTCACGAGTGATGGCACCTTTCACTGAGTGAGGCCCGGGCTCCATCGCCTGGGTCTGTCAACATTTGAATCGCTGCGTTCGTGACAGGTCTTGTCAAAAATGCGCAACCAGTCGAGTCACAGAGTACAGACTGAGAGCAAAATATGACATACAGCACATTTCGGGGAATTTGTCTTGTCGCCGCACCAAATTCAGGTCATATGACGGCAAACAGCGGACCGCAGGAAACTTTCTGTGGTCCGCTGTTTTACCCAGGCGCTGCCGCTAGCCCTTTGGCGTCACCTGCAGGCGATCAAACGAGACCTGCGTACCGTCCTTATCCAGGACCACAACATCGTCGCGACCATTATTTACATCCGATGGAAGAATGAATTCCACGGTGTTATCCGTGATGGGAAAGATCCATCCGAGCCGGTAACTGTGCTTGTTCAGATATACGTAGTACCACTGCCCGTATTCCAAGCCCTTCAAAGTCACTTTCTGGCCATTGCGATACTTCTCCCCCGTGCCCAGATCAAACGATGCCGTTTGACCATCGAAGTCCTGGATGCTCAGCGCGGGCTCGGTTTCCGGCTTTGCGGGCTGGACGTTGAGGGCCAGCGCGTCGCCTTCGGCAGTGACGGACACTTCCTTGGTGCCGTTGTGCGCCGTCACATCGAAAGTTGCGGCGGCGAGGCTTCCGGCTGCGACGTCCCCGGCGGTGAGCACATGGACGCGCGTGGCCGTCGCCGTGCCGCCAATGGGCAGGGCAGTTTCAGTGATTCCAGACCCTGTTGCCTCAAGGCCCGTAAGCGCCACATTGCCGGCGTTGCCCACGGTGTAGGTGTACGTCACAGGATCGCCTGCGCTGGCGAAGCGGTCACCGTCGGCGTCTTCCCAGACCGCGGAAACCGTTCCTTCAAGCTTCGGTTCCCGGACTTTCAAGTCCACCTCGCCACCGTCGATCCCGTAGTTCCTTGTGCTCTGGCCCGCCGAGCTGACTTTCCAGCTGGTGCTTGGAACGAAGAAACCCTGCTCGGCTTCCTCAATGGTGACGGTGTGGCGCGGCATGGCGCACTGGTAGCTCTGCCCGGCCGGCAGGGTGAGGTAACGGCAATTGCCGGGCCCCTCAGGGACGAAGGGGCTGAAGTTGCCGGCGGTGGGCACCACGTTTTCCACGAGCGGACCCGTGTTTTTCACCGTGAACGCGTAAGGGAAAAGGTCGCCTGCTGCGTAGGGCTGGGTTGCGAGGTCACGCCCGACGTCGGTACGCGCCCCGCTGATGTCCGCTGCCACCAGGCCGTCGCGCAGGGCCACCGCAGCGCCAGTGAACAGAACCGTTTTGGTGAGTGACGGCGTCGAACTGGCTGTAATGGTAAAGCTCGCCTCGGGCACGAAGTAGCCGCGCTCGATGTCCTCGGCAGTCAGCACATGCTTGGCGGTAGTGCAGTTGTAGCTGGCGCCGGCGGCCAGGTTGTTGAACCGGCAGTTGGGTGCAGTCGGTGGCAGGAAACCGGAGTCGAAGCTCCCCGAAACAGGTACGGCGTTTGCCGTGACGTTGGACGTGCTCTTCACAGTGAAGGAGTAGCTGAGTGCCTCCCCAGCCTGATACGGGCTGGCCACAACGTCACGCGCAGGCGCAGAGCCTGTGATGGTAAGCCCCACTTGCGGGGCCGCCGGGACCGTCGCCGTGAAACTGAACTGCGAAACCCTGCCGTCCGCCGTCGTAAATGCTGCGTTAAGGTTCTGCGGACCGCTGGCGTTCGCCGGAGCGGTCAGCGCTACGTTGACGGTCACCGAAGCACCAGGCGCGACGTCGGGAACCGGCACCGTGGTGGCCGACCAGCCGCTCGGCGTGTAGACGGTGGCGTTGGCGCCGGAGATCGTGGTGGCCTCCTGGTTGGTGACCGTCACGGCGACTTGCTGGGTTGCACCGGGAGCGGTGGTGACGGCAGGGACGGAAAGCGGTGCGCAGACATAGTTCAGCCAGGCGTCGTCGAACTTTGCGAAGGGCATGTTGTCCGTGTAGTTGCCCTCGTAGAGGACGCCGAACTTGCCGTCCTCCATGCGGGTCACCGTGGAGTAGGCGGAGAAGCCGGAACGAATGGTTCGGACGCCCGGCCAGGTGGCGCCGTCGTCGCACGATACCCGGGCAGAGACGTTCTCGCGGCCGGTCTTGGAATTGGCGTTGGTGAAGATCAGCTTCCTGGCGTCCGCCGAACCCTGCTCCGCATTCGGGAACATCCGGGCAATGGCCCCGTTGTTGGCTGGATCCGGCAGCTCCGTATCCTGGGTGACCGGACCGTAGGTGGCACCACCATCCGTGGAGATTGCCACCTTGCGGTAGCCCTGGTTGGCGTTGTCGCGGGAGTTCAGCAGGACCCTGCCGTCGGAGAGTTCAACCGTCTTGTTCTCGTCCATGCGGTCACCCACGTTGGCACCCTTGTGCCAGGTGACGCCATGATCGTCCGAGTAGACGCTGTAGGCCTGGATCTTGTTGGTGCCGTCGGCCTGGCGGACATCGCCCGCGTACTGCTGGATGAGTCGGCCCTTGTGTGGCCCGTATTTGAGCTGGATGCCCTCGCCCGAAGAGGCGAAGTTGGAACGTACATCGCCAGCCACGGGGTTGCTCTTGCTGGTCCCGGGCTTGGTGATATTGGTGATGAGCCGTGGCTGGCTCCACGTAACGCCGCCATCAGAGGACTCGATAACCGCCGAGGAGATCACGGTCCGGTCTGCGTCGTCGTTGCCGAACTGGCTGCCGCCGAAGCCTTGGTCCTTGGAATAGACGAAGAAGGCGAAGACTTTGCCTGCCTCGGCGTCGTAGATGTATGAGGGGTCGCTGTAGCCGTACTTCGGGCCGCTGGCATCGGCGACGTGTCCGGCCGCAATGACCTGCACAGGGCCCCACGTCTGGCCGCCGTCCGTGCTGCGGCGTTGCACGATCGAGTTCGGGTTGGGAGCATCGGCGGCTGAGCCGGGACGGCCATCCCATGCAGCCAGGACCACGTTATTGCCCAAGTAGGTGAGTGCAGGAATCCGGTAGAAGAAGTTCGCGGCTGTGCGATCAGCGGCGAGATTTGCTTCGGCGAAACTGCCAGGGGCGGCTGTGGGGTTGTTCGGGGGAATCGGGGCTGCCGTAGCCGGAAGACCGAGGCTGGCCAGGAGGGCCAGGCTCAGGGCTCCAGTGGCTGCGATGCGTGCGAGCAATTTTGTGTCCTTTCGAAGCTGCGCCGAGATGGCATTTCGCGCCAATGCTTGGCTCAAACATTGGCGCTATCTGCCATCTCGCCGTGTGCGGGATCGAATCGATGCAGCGATATACCTCGTATTACGTGCCACGTCGAACGTCCTACAACCATATGGTGTTGGTCGTCACATTGCTAGGGATGAAGCCGGGGAAGCCCCGCGGCCCCATGTCGGGCTAACCTCGTGGACATACCGGCATTACCTTCTAGCGATGGAGCTGCAGTGAAAATCCTCGTCCCCAATACCGTGACCCTGGACCTGTCCGGCTCCGCCCACCATGTGTTCGTGTACCGCGTCGACCAGCCCATTCCGGACGAGCACCTGGACGCCGAGGTCCTGGTTGTTTGGCAGAACACCTCGGCGAACCTGGCCGACGCAGCCCAGCGTTTGAGCCGGCTCAAACTCGTCCAGACCCTCGCCGCAGGGCCCGATTCCGTGGTGGCAGCAGGATTTGCGGACAATGTGGCCATTACTTCGGGGCGATCACTCCACGACGGCCCCGTGGCCGAGCATGCCCTTGCCCTTATCCTGGCGACGGTGCGCCGGCTCGATCAGCTCCTCGAGGCCCAGAAGGCCGCGACGTGGGACCGCGCCTATAACGCAGCGCAGTCCAGTCCAGACACGGAGCAGCTCTACACGCTCGACGGCGCGAACGTCACCATTTGGGGGTTCGGCTCCATCGCCGGACGACTCGCTCCCATGCTGGCCGCCCTGGGCGCAAACGTCACGGGCGTTGCGGGTTCGCGGGGTGAGCGCTACGGCTTCCCTGTCGCTGCGGCAGGGGAACTTGCGGACGTCCTTCGAACCACCGACGTCCTCGTATCCATCCTCCCGGCCACCCCCGAGACCACCAACGCCCTGAACGACGACCTCCTGCGCGCGCTGCCTGAGTCCGCCATTTTCGTGAACGTGGGCCGGGGGGCCACCGTCGATGAGGATGCCCTCGTAGCCGCGCTGCACGAGGGTCGCCTCCGGGCGGCTGCACTGGACGTCACCAAGGAGGAGCCCCTGCCCGCAGACTCCAAGCTCTGGAGCACCCCAAACCTGATCATTACCCCGCACGTGGCAGGCAACCGCCCCAAGGGCACAGCCAAGCTGGTCCTTGCCAACCTTTCAGCCCTTCAGGAGGGCCGGGCCTTGACCAACCTCGTGGACCGCTGACCCCAACTGAGTCGCATTAGAGCGCGTTTAGAGCCGTCAAAACGCGCTCAGCTGCGACCTAGTTGGGCGGGGCGGGCACGAAAAAGTGGGCCCGCCCCCGGGAGGACGGACCCTTTCGCGAGAGTTAGGTCAGGCGTGCTCGTAGGTCAGGCAGTCCGCAGCCTCGCGGCCGGGACCGACTTTGACGTCGTGGGCTTCGCACATGAGGTTGTTGTTGTGAATGCATTCGGACCGCTGGCAAGCACCCACGTGGGCAAGGACCTTGGGAAGGCCACCCATGGCGTTGGTATCGATGAACGTGGCGCAGGATGCATGGTCCTGGCTTCCACCAATGGTGATTCCAAAAGCAGTGCATCCGTCGTGGTTGAAGCCGCAGCTGCCAACGCTACAGGCGGATACTTCGGCAATGTGTTCGGTCATTGTTCCTCCTGGTTGGATCCGGATCCAACGGGGGCCTGGCCCCACGTGTAGTCCCCAAACTACGCCGTCTTTGCCGGATTTAACCCGCTGGAATAGCGCATTTGTACATGCGCTAATGCCGCTACTTGTTCGGGGCGCGGAGGGCGTCGCTGATCTTTGCGCGTGTTTCCTTATCCAACGGGGCTGTCACGTGGTGTTCCCTCGCCGCCCTGTCCGCCTTGATTTTTTGGATGACCATTCGTCCCAGACCCGCAAAAACAGCTGCGGCTACGACGCCCAGCACCATCGACCTCGGTTTCTCCGCCATGCCACAATCCTAGTGACGGGCGCCACGCCCGGCGAGTGCCGCCGTCGGGCTTTCATTGCCCCCAATTTGGTGGCGATCGGCGGGGGCTCCTCGCGGAATCCGGCTGAATAGGGTATGCGCGCCGGTCCCGGTAAGATGGGTGTGCAAGCTCGCGGAGCGCCCCCACGCTGTAGAAACCCAGTTGAACGGCGTGAGACGGCAACCTCCGCGGCAGCCTTATTTAAGGTTCACCCAACTCACGCACAGGAGTTACCGGATGCCCCGGATCGTCGTTGACGTCATGCCCAAGCCCGAGATTCTGGACCCCCAGGGGAAAGCCATCGTGGGTGCATTGCCCCGCCTCGGCTTCAACAGCTTCAGCGCAGTCCGTCAGGGCAAGCGTTTCGAACTGACAGTCGACGGCGAGGTGACCGACGCTATCCTGGCCCAGGCCCGTGAGGCCGCTGAGACCCTCCTGTCCAACCCGGTGATCGAGGATGTTGTCAACGTCGAGGTCGTCGAGGCCTGATATGACTTCGATCCCCCTGATTGGCGAGGCCGTGGCCGTCGCCGCCGAGCCCCGCTTGGCCGGCGCCAAAATCGGCGTCGTGACCTTCCCCGGCACCCTTGACGACCGCGACGCCGCCCGTGCAGTGCGGCTTGCAGGCGCCACGGCGGTTCCGCTCTGGCATGCAGACACCGAACTCGGAGATGTTGATGCGGTCATCATCCCCGGTGGTTTCTCCTACGGTGACTACCTCCGTGCCGGCGCTATTTCGCGTTTCGCGCCGCTGATGACCAAGATCATCGATGCCGCCAACTCGGACGCAAAGCTCCCCGTGCTGGGTATTTGCAACGGCTTCCAGATCCTGACCGAATCGCACTTGCTGCCCGGTTCCATGATCAAGAACGACCACCTGAAGTTCATCTGCCGGGACCAGGTGCTGCGCGTGGAGAACGCCAATACTGCCTGGACCCTGGACTACCAAAACGGCCAGGAAATCACTGTGCCGCTGAAGAACCAGGACGGCCAGTACATCGCCGACGAGAAGACCCTGGACGCCCTTGAGGCTGAGGGCCGCGTGGTGTTCCGCTACGTTGGCTTCAACCCGAACGGCTCCCGCCGCGACATCGCGGGCATCTCCAACGCCGCCGGCAACGTGGTTGGGCTCATGCCCCACCCCGAGCACGCGGTCGAGGTCGGTTTCGGACCCGAGTCGCTTGACGGAATCGGCGGTTCCGACACCGACGGCCTGGGCTTCTTCACCTCCGTTTTGAACAAGATTGTGGGAGGCGACAAGTGACCACGGAAACCACCAAGAAGTTCAACATCGATACTGTTGAGCACGCTGCCAAGACCCCGGACACGGAACTCCCGTGGGCCGAGCTGGGCCTGAAGAAGAACGAATTCGACGAGATCGTCAAGGTCCTGGGCCGCCGCCCCACCGGCGCCGAACTGGCCATGTACTCCGTCATGTGGAGCGAGCACTGCTCCTACAAGTCCTCCAAGAACCACCTCCGCCAGTTCGGCGAGAAGGTCACCGAGGAAATGAAGAAGGACATGCTGGTGGGCATCGGCGAGAACGCCGGCGTCACCAACCTGGGCGACGGCTGGGCCGTGACGTTCAAGATCGAGTCCCACAACTCGCCGTCGTTCGTTGAGCCTTACCAGGGTGCCGCTACCGGCATCGGCGGCATCGTCCGCGACATCATCTCCATGGGCGCACGCCCCGTCGCCGTAATGGACCCGCTGCGTTTCGGCGCGATCGACCACCCGGACACTGCCCGCGTCATGCACGGTGCCGTGGCAGGCATCGGCGGCTACGGCAACTGCCTCGGCCTGCCGAACATCGGCGGCGAAATGGTCTTCGACTCCGTCTACCAGGGCAACCCGCTGGTGAACGCACTCGCGGTGGGCGTCATGCGCCACGAGGACATCCGCCTCGCCAACGCCTCCGGCAAGGGCAACAAGGTTGTTCTGTTCGGTGCCCGCACGGGTGGCGACGGCATCGGCGGCGCTTCGGTGCTGGCCTCGGAGTCCTTCGATGACACCAAGCCCTCCAAGCGCCCCGCCGTCCAGGTGGGCGACCCCTTCGCGGAGAAGGTCCTCATCGAGTGCTGCTTGGAGCTCTTCAAGGGCTCGCTGGTTGAAGGCATCCAGGACCTCGGCGCCGCAGGTATTTCCTGTGCCACGTCCGAGCTCGCCTCCAACGGCGACGGTGGCATGGAGGTTGAACTGACCTCCGTCCTGTTGCGCGACCCCACGCTGACTCCGGGCGAGATCCTCATGTCCGAGTCGCAGGAACGCATGATGGCCGTGGTCACCCCGGAGAACATCGAAGCGTTCGAAGCTGTGATGGACAAGTGGGCTGTGGAGTACTCCTGGTTGGGTGAGGTCACCGATACCGGTCGCCTCATCATCACTTGGGAAGGCGAAGTAATCGTCGACGTCGATCCCCGCACCGTTGCGCACGACGGCCCGGTCTATGACCGCCCGTTCGCACGCCCGGAATGGCAGGACTCGGTCCAGGCGAACTCCTTCACCGGTTCCGTTGAGGACGCCAACCGTCCTTCCGCTCCGTCGGAACTGGCTGCTGCCGTTACTGAACTGGTCGCTTCGCCGAACATGTGCAGCAAGGACTGGATCACCAACCAGTACGACCGCTACGTGGGCGGCAACACCGCCATGGCTTTCCCTGACGACGCCGGAGTGGTCCGCGTTGACGAGGAAACCGGCCTGGGCGTTGCCCTGGCAACCGACGCCAACGGCCGCTACACCTACCTTGAGCCGTACCAGGGTGCACAGCTGGCTCTGGCTGAGGCCTACCGCAACGTCGCCACCTCCGGCGCTGTTCCGATGGCCGTCAGCGACTGCCTGAACTTCGGCTCCCCCGAGGACCCGGACGTCATGTGGCAGCTCGCCGAGGCCATCCGTGGTTTGTCAGACGCCTGCATGGAGCTCGGCATCCCGGTGACAGGCGGCAACGTCTCGCTGTACAACCAGACCGGCACCACGCCCATCCACCCCTCCCCTGTGGTGGCAGTCCTGGGCAAGCTCGACGACGTCGCCCGCCGCACGCCGTCGGGCTGGCGCGAGGACGGCCAGGCCATCTACCTGCTCGGCACCACCGCAGCAGAGCTGGACGGTTCGGAATGGTCCAACCTCCGCGGACACCTCGGTGGCCTGCCGCCGAAGGTGGACCTCGCAGCTGAGCGTGCGTTGGGCGAGATCCTGATCAACGCTTCCCGCGACGGCATGGTGGATGCAGCACACGACCTCTCCGAGGGTGGCCTCGCTGCCGCACTGGTTGAGTCCTCGCTGCGCTATGGCGTGGGCGCCCGCATCGCCCTTGAGGAACTTATGGAGCGCGACGGCGTGGACCTGTTCACCGCCCTCTTCTCCGAGTCGCAGGCCCGTGCAATCGTCTCGGTGCCACGCTCCGAGGAAGTCCGCTTCAAGGACATGTGCACCGCCCGCGGCTTCGCCCACCTCCGGATCGGCGTGGTTGACGCTGCCGGTGGAAAGCTGGAGATCAACGGCGTGGACGAGCTGTCCTTGGACGCTCTCCGTGAAGCACACGAGGCCACCTTGCCGAAGTACTTCGGCTAAGCCTCCTCGCTCAAGCAACGCGGGGTCACTTACAGCCCATAAATCCCCTCGGGATGGGCCGTAAGTGACCCCGCGTTGCTGTTTAAGCGGGCCAGGTCTGTTGGCGGGACAGCTGGGCCGTGAATTCCGGCCCGGGCAGAGGGCGGCCGAAGTAATAGCCTTGGCCACTCGTGCACCCGATGCTTCGAAGCGCTTCGGCCTCTTCCGCCGTTTCGACTCCCTCCCAGATGCCCTCAAGGCCACACGAGCGGATAACCTGTTGGATCGCGGCGAGGAAGCCAAGTTGCGTCGAATCCTTACCGAGCCCTTGGACGAACTGCCGGTCCACTTTCACGCGGTCCACCGGAAGTTTTCGGAGATATCCCATGGACGAGTAGCCCGTCCCGAAGTCGTCGATCTCCAACCCAACACCCAGGCGGTGCAGGCTCGCCAAGGTGTAACGGTCCAGCTCATTGTTCTGGATGACGGCGCTCTCCGTGAGCTCCAGAACCAGTGATTCCGGTGGCAGACCCGTTTTGACCAGTGCGTCCCGCACGTCGTCCACGAACTCCAGGCTTTGCAGGTCCGCAGCGGAGACATTGATTCGCATCGTGAAATGGTGTTGTGCCGTGGCCGGGTTGTCCCGCCACTGACGCAGTTGCTCCACGGCTGCCCGGAGGACCCACCGGCCCAACTCTGCAATCAAGCCTGTGGCCTCTGCAACGGGGATGAAGTGGTCCGGCATGATCAATCCACGCACAGGGTGGTTCCAGCGGACCAAGGCCTCGGTGCCCTCTATCCGGCCTGTGGCCAGCTCAACGATCGGCTGGTAGAAGAGGACCAGCTGGTCCGAGCGGATGGCTTCCCGGAGCTCCCCCACAATCTGGCGCTGGAGTTGCCGGGCATGAAGCGTGGAGGGATCGAACAACTTGAGCTTGTTCCGGCCCTCGCTCTTGGATTCCTCCATCGCCATATCGGCCTCCTGGAGAAGGTCCTCGACGCTATGGTGCGGCTCTGCAATCCGAAGGCCCATGCTGGCACCACAGCGGACACTGCTGTTCCCGAGGTCGATGTTGGGTTCCAGCGCCGCAAGGATACGGTTTCCGACGGCGGCCGCCCGGTTTTGCGGCGTGGCAGGCAACAGCACAGCGAATTCGTCGCCACCCAGGCGGGTAACGACGTCGTTCTCCCGGACCGCAGAGCGGATCCGCATCCCGACCGTGACCAGAATCTGGTCTGCGGAAGCATAGCCAGCGGACTTCTTGAGTCCCTTGAAGCCATCCAGGGTTACGAGGAGGAGAGCTGCTGGGGGCGCGCCCCCGGCAGCAGCCTCCTGCGCTTCAACGAAGGCATCCATCAAAGCCACACGGTTGCCAAGCCCCGTGAGGGCGTCCGTGAAGACTTCGCGCCGCTGCTCGTGCCGTGCTTGGTGGAGCTCCTCCATTAGCGCCCTGATGTGCCGCTCCAGTTTCGCGATCCGGGCGTCAATGTCGGCCGGGAAGGAGCGGCTGGGCTGGGTTGTGCTGGGCTGGGCTGCGTTCACGACGCTTCCATGCGACGCAGGGTGTCGTCAGCTACGGCTTTCGGTTTGGCAACAGGGTTTCGGCGTTCGTCGAGGAAGAGCCGGTACGAGGCGACATCGAGCCTGCCGTCTCCTTCAATGGGAGTCCCGGCCCGGTACACGTGCGTAATCCAGGAACCTCCGAGGATGGCTTCGATCCACGCATCGCATTCGGCCAGCGGAAGAGGTACACGCGTTCCGGTGTTTCGCCGGTGGCCGGCTATGGAGACCGTAATGCAACTGCCCAGGAGCCCTTTATCTGCTGTGAACCATGCAAGGCCCTCCACGTCGGCCACGATGGTCAGGTTTGCGCTGTCATCGCCTACGGACTGGACGGGTTGCATCCGCACGGAACGCCGGGCCACGTTCAAGGCTGCGGGTGTTCCAGCCTGGTACGGAGCACTGGTGATGTCGTGCCGGAAGGCACTCAGTTCCTGGTTGTGCTGGATCTGGATCCGGGTGGTGAGTTCGTTGATTGTCATGATCGTGCCTCGTCAGCGATAGTGGCCGCCTGGAGGCGGTCTGCTCCTACAATCCGGTTTCTTCCCTGTGCTTTTGCGCTGTACAGGGCTGCGTCTGCCACCTCGATCATGGAGGTGAGGTCTGGGGCAGCGGGGGTGCTTGCCGTGACTCCGTAGCTGATGGTGGGGAAGGACACGCCCTCCGGAACCTCGGTGGAAGCCATACGGCGGCTGATCTCGACCGCAATACTTTGGGCCCGCTCCTGCGTGGCTCCGGGAAGGAAGAGAACAAATTCTTCGCCGCCATACCGGCCGATGAGATCCGTTGACCTGACCGAGGACGTGCAGGCTTCGGCGAAAGCCTTCAATGCGACGTCACCTGCCCGGTGCCCATGGGCGTCGTTAACCAGCTTGAAGTGGTCCAGGTCAGCCAGGACTATTGCGGCACCGGAATCATTGGCGCGCAGTCGTTTGAGTTCGGTGGATGCCAGGTCCAGGAAGGCTCCCCGGTTGAGGAGACCTGTCAGGTGGTCCTTGGTGGCCCGTTCCTTCAGGCCCTTGATCAGTTGGTCGCTGCTTAACGTGGTCATACTGAAGGACACCGTCACCAGCAGCACCAAGGACACCAGGCCCGAGGGCGCAGGACCAAAATAGAGACGGAATGTTGCACTGCCGGGGCCTTCCAGTGCGTAGACCAACCAACGGCCCAGGTAGTAGATCGCCAGAAGTCCGGCGGCCAGGGAGAGTGCTTTGTGCACTTGCGAGTGGGTCGCCTTGATGAACCACAAGTCACGGGCCGCCAGTGCGATGCCCAGGGTCATCATGGCCAGGTACACGAAGCCGCCCGACCACACGTTGGAGCCGGGACTTTCCAGCACGGAGGCCACCGCGGTGATGACGGGAGCGACGGCGAGTTGCCACGGTGCCGCTTTAAGGTCCCGCAGCGTACGGGCACCCGCCCAGACGCTGAACGCTCCGGCCACCACCAGGACGTTGCCGGAAGGGTTGGCCCAGTGCTGGGCCGATGTTCCATTCAGGAGGAACGCGGTGTTTCCCAGCATGAACTGCAGCAGGGCCAGGCTCCACCAACCCGCGTAGGGTGACCGGGTGCGCCGATACGAGGCGAGGAACAGCGCGAAGAGCGTCAAGGTGACCACTCCGAGGGCTATCCTCACCGAAAACGAGTCGAGCACCATTGTTCGCTCCTGCCGCTTGGTCCCACGCCAATTTCTAACATGTCAGGGTTCCTGTCAAAGCGGAGCCTTTCCATGAGTTGGTCGAGCCGGGAACCTTGTAATACCCGCGGATCTCGTAGGTCCAACTGCCCAGGGGCTGAATTCCGGACCTATAGGACTTTCCGGCATTCTTACTAAGGTCGCCGGTGAATTCCAAAGTCCCGGAGGGGCTGTACAGCTTGATCTCGTGATAGTTCGCGCCAGGAACTTCCGCGAAGGAAATCACGTCCACGGCGACCTTGGCACCGTTCGCCGAGCAGGTCATCACCACGTCCGCGCTGGTCGGGGCAAGGAGACGCATGGCCGAGTACTGCGGCGTGGCATTCCTGGTGTCAGAGAATGCGGCAAGGGCTGCGGTGGGACCGGCCATCATGGAAACAGCGACGGCGGTTACGCCCGCGAGTGCGCGCCAGGTATGGTTCTTGCTCATGCCGCCCGCCCCCTTAGCTGCTTCCGGCCCTGCTCTGGTTCCAGTCTGATCGGGCTGGATCAATCCCGGTGCGGCATTTCCTCAAGATTGGCTCAGGATTCCGGGCCGGAGACGTGCCCATAATGAACCATGTGGATCGGTTGGATTGAATTCGATGTGCTCCTGGGCGATGTCCATAGCCTCAAGGAGAAGCGCTCGCTCGTGCGGCCCGTCATTGCTGAACTCAAACGCCGCTTCGAAGTGTCCGCAGCCGAGACCGGACTGCAGGACCAATATCGCCGGACCTTGCTGGGTGCGGCGCTCGTGGCGCCTGACCGCGCGCACCTCAAGGAAGTGCTCGACGCCGTTGAACGCTTCGTCGCTGCCCGGCCCGAGCTTGAGCTGCTGAGCGCAAGGCAACGGGAGCTGCACAGCGAAGACTAGGCGTCCAAACCCAGGGGTTAGTAGCCGATGACCGCCAGCCGCGTTGAGTCCAGATGGGCATCGATTGCTTGATGGGCGGCGTCCAGGCTCCGCGTGCGCAAGGCATCCACAATCAGCTGATGCTCGCGGAGCACGTCCCCGGCACGGTCTGTCCCCTGCGTGACAGCGCGGACACCAATCCTGAGTTGGCGCTGCCGAAGGGAAGCATAGAAATCGGCCAGGATTGGATTTCCTCCCGCACGCACCATGAGCGTGTGGAATTCTGTGTCCAACTCAATGAACCGGGCGGGGTTCTCCTTCGCTTCGTGCTGTTGGTCGATGATGCGTTGGAACGCGTCGATCTGCCCATCCGGCATGCTGTCCAGTGCTGAGACGGCCCACTTCTCCACCACGGACCGGGCCTGCAGGATCGCCCGGACATCGGGGTCCGAGATTGGCGGAACGTAGGCGCCTTTGTGTGGAATCCGTTTGACGAACCCCTCGGCTTCGAGGCGCAACAATGCCTCACGGACCGGTGTGCGCGAGGTACCGGTGGATTTTGCGAGAACCGCCTCATTGAGGAAGGTCTCCTCATCCCGCGGCAGTGCAGCGATATAGCTTTTCATCCACTGATAAGCCACTTCGGGCTGTGATTGAGCAGTGGGAGTCATCTGGATCATGGAGAGCCTTTCTCGCGAAGCCCAGTATACGAGTTGCATTCAGGGCCGGCCCGGACGCTCTCGAAAAAACTTCTTCGTCAAATATAGACGGGTTGTATACAACTAGTCTACAGTGTTGTTCAGTGACTCCGCTCACCCATTTGGAACCCCTCAATTTCCTGGGACCGGCCTCGCTTCACAGGAAGCCCCGGCCGCTCCCAACCGCAAAAGGATCCCCACAATGACCGATTTGAAGAAAGCAGAACTGAGGCAGCAGAAGCACTCCAGCCTGCCCGTGGTCGCTGCTTCGAGCCTGGCCGGCACGGCCGTCGAATGGTACGACTTCTTTCTCTACGGCACCGCCGCCGCATTGGTTTTCAACAAGCTCTTTTTCCCTACCGGCGACCCCCTCGTGGGAACAATGCTGGCGCTGGGAACATTCGCCGCCGGCTTCCTTGCCCGCCCGCTGGGCGCCGTCGTCCTGGGGCACCTGGGCGATAAGCATGGACGTCGTGCCACCCTGGTAGCCAGCCTCATGCTCATGGGCGTAGCCACCACACTTATTGCGTTCATCCCTTCTTATGCAGCCATCGGCGTCGCAGCACCGTTGCTGCTCTTGCTGTTGCGCCTGATCCAGGGATTCGCACTGGGCGGCGAATGGGGCGGGGCCGTTCTCCTCGTTTCCGAGCACAGCAATGACAGCGCACGGCGTGCATTCTGGGCATCCTGGCCCAACATGGGTCCGCCGCTGGGCAACCTCATGGCCGCAGGTGTGCTGGCAATCCTCGCCGCCACCATGCCCGAAAGTGAATTCCTCGCCTGGGGCTGGCGCCTTGCCTTCGGGCTGTCCGCCCTCCTGGTGATCATTGGCTTGGTCCTGCGTCTCTACGTTCAGGAGACTCCGCTGTTCAAGGAAGCACAGCTGAAGCGCGAGGCAGAAGCCATCAAGGAACGGAAATTGCCCCTGGCCGTTCTGTTCCGCCGCAACTGGCGCCAACTGCTCATCGCCACCGGCAGTCGCATGGGTGAAAACGCAGGCTTCTACATCTACTCGCTGTTCATCATCACCTACGTCACCCAAATCATGGGCTTGCAGCGGCAGACAGGCCTCACGGCAGTCATGATCGGCCAGGGCGTCGCCGTCATCGCCATCCCCATCCTGGCGCTCTATGCGGACAAAGTGGGCCGGAAGCCGATCATGATCGGCGCTTCGATCGCCACAGTCATCTGGGCGTTCGCGTTCTTCGCACTGCTGAACACAGGCCAAGTCTGGGGCATTATTGCCGCCGCCGTCGGCGGTCTGTTGATCTTCGCCGCCTACAGTGCCGTGATCGGTGCGTTCTTCTCCGAGCTGTTCCCCACGGATGTCCGGTACAGCGGCACCTCGGTTGCGTACAACCTCGCCTCGCTGATCGCCGGATCCCTGTCCCCCATCATTGCCCTGGCTCTCTACAGCGCCTTCGGCACTGGCTACGCAATCGGCATCTACCTCGCAGCGATGGGTCTGATCTCCATGGTCTCGGTCATGTTCGCCAAGGAGACCAAGGGCCTGCGGCTCAGTGACCTGGACGAGCAGAAATAGTCCCCCGCGAGATGGCACTTCATAACAGTGTTTGCCCAAAACATTGGCGCGAAGTGCCAACTCGAAACACGAAAGTAAGGAAACAACCATGAAAGTCGCACTCGTCCAGGTGGCCAGTCCGGATTCGGAATCCCGTGGGCAGCGGATAGCTCGCGTTGAAGCGATTCTTCGCGGCATCGACGGTGCCGAGCTGATCGTCCTGCCCGAACTATGGAGTGCCGGATACTTCCACTTCGATGAGTACGAAGCACTGGCCGAGACCCTCTCTGGTCCCACGGTGTCCATGTGTTCACAGGTTGCCGCCGATCTTGGTGTGTACCTTCACGTCGGCAGCATCATCGAGGCCGGCGGGGACGGCCGGCTCAGCAACACGTCCATCCTGCTGGGACCGGACGGGAAAATCCTGCACACGTACCGGAAGATCCACGTCTTTGGTTACAAGTCCAAGGAAGCCAGCCTCCTCACCGCCGGATCCTCCCTGCCTGTGGTGGAGTTGCCCTTCGGAGCAACGGCCGGGATCACCTGCTATGACCTCCGGTTCCCAGGCTTGTGGATGGAGCTGAGCACCCGGGGTGCGGAAATCGTCATCGTCCCTGCAGCCTGGCCCGCAGCGCGTCGCGAACACTGGCGGCTGCTCACAACCGCCAGGGCGCTGGAACACCAAATCTTCGTCATTGCCTGCAACGCCGCAGGCTACCAGGAAGGCGTGGAGCTTGGAGGACACAGCCGGGTGGTGGACCCGGCCGGCAACGTACTCGCCGAAGCCGGCGCCGGGGAATCAGTGCTCATGGTGGACATCGATCCCGATCAAGTCAAGGCAGTACGCACCGAGTTCCCGGTCATTGGTGATCGGCTCGCGGCCTACGACGCCCTTGCCGTTTGACCTTTGGCCAAGCCGAAACACCACGATTCAGGCAGCATTCAAGGAGACGTAATGGAAACAACACGGCAAGTCCCACTCACCTTCAGGGTGGTGGGCACGGACAAGACAATCACGGTCTCGGACTTCCACGCAGTAGTGGCCGGCTATACCGGCCGGGATCCCAAGGCCGTGCAGCAT
The DNA here is from genome assembly GCF_031455315.1 of Arthrobacter sp. 1088. Taxonomy (NCBI): domain Bacteria; kingdom Bacillati; phylum Actinomycetota; class Actinomycetes; order Micrococcales; family Micrococcaceae; genus Arthrobacter; species Arthrobacter sp. 1088. Next base: position 127,250 of record NZ_JAVDSM010000010.1, on the reverse strand, counting down.
CACATCGACGAGCTGGCAGCCATTGGTGTGGCTCCACCGCCGGAAGTGCCCATGTTCTACCGGATGGACTCGCACCTGTTCGATACATCAGGCGAACACGACACCAGCAACAACCTGACCTCCGGCGAAATTGAGCCACTCTATATTCGCCACGACGGAAAGTACTACCTCGGCATCGGTTCCGACCACACGGACAGGGACATCGAAGCCCAGGACATTGGCGATTCCAAGAGGGCATGCCCCAAGCCCATCGCTTCCGAGGTCATCGAAGTCCCTTCGCTCGAGGACCTGGACCTTGACCAGTGCACCGCCCGCTCCTGGGTGGACGGCGAACTGTACCAAGAGGGTTCGTTGGCGGGCCTGCGCAAGCCGGCGGACGTCGTCGAAAAGCTCCTGGCGCGGACGGACATCGGTCACTCTGACTTCATGTGCCTGGGTGGCACTCTGCCACTGCTGAAGGGGAAGTTCGTTGACGGAACTTCCTGGAAAGTAGCGCTCTCGTTCCCGGATGGGACGAGAATCGAACACAACTACAAAATCAAGAAAGGCTCACTTCGATGAGAACCGGAAAGCAATACCTGAAGTCCCTGAACGATGGCCGGACGGTGATCCTCGATGGCGAGGTAGTCGGCAACGTCCTGGAACACCCGGCGTTCGCGAAGGTCGCCCGGACCATGGCCGAGCTGTTCGACATCGCAGCCGATCCCAGCAACGGCATGCAGTTCCACTCCGAAAAAATCAATGGACCCGCGAACCGCACGTTCGCTGCTCCGCGCACCCAGGAAGAGCTCGTCCTCCGCCGTCACGCCATTGAAAAGTGGGCCAAGCACACCCACGGCTGGGTAGGCCGCAGCCCCGACCACGTGGGTACCTTCTTCGCCGCCTTCGGCTCGCACGCGGACGTGTTCAAGAATGACGAGCGCGACTTCGCCGGCAACGTCGAGCGCTACTACAAGAAGATCCTTTCCGAAAACCTGTACCTTTCCTACGCGATCATTCCGCCGCAGGTCTCCCGTGCAACCACTGCGTCCGGTTGGGAAGGCGAATACCTGCAGGTCGGCGTCGTGCGTGAAACCGAGGAAGGCATCATTGTCCGGGGTTCGCAGATGCTCGCCACTGGCGCGGCGATTGCTGACGAAGTGTTTGTCACCTGCATCAAGCCGCTGGGTCCGGATGACGTGGACTTTGCCGTCAGCTTCGCCGTTCCGGTGGCGACTGACGGGTTGAAGCTGTACTGCCGCCGTCCGTTCGCGCCGGCAGCCACCAGCGACTTCGACTACCCGCTGACCAGCCACTACGACGAGCCAGACGCGTTGGTTGTCTTCGACGACGTCCTGGTCCCTTGGGACCGCGTCTTCATCAACCGGAACATCGAAACCCTTCGCCGCCAGTTCTTCGATACCGGTGCCCACGCGTTGGGAAACTGGCAGGCCCAGATCCGGTTCTCCACCAAGTTGAAGTTCATTGCTTCTGTTGCACGCAAGGTCACCCAAGTGAACGGCACGGACAAGATCCCCGGCGTGCAGGAGAAGCTTGGCGAGCTCGCCGCGATCGTCCAGTCCGTTGAATCGGCGGTCCTTGCGGCCGAATACACGGCAACGGTTGACGACGCCGGCATGGTGGTTCCCGGGAAGAGCGCACTTTACGGGGCCATGGGTCTTCAGTCCGAGACTTACCCGCGGGTGATTTCGATCCTTCGCGATCTGGTTGGTGGTGGCGTGCTGCAACTGCCGTCCAGCGTCGCGGACATGACCAGCAATGTGACCCGTCCGGACATGGAACGCTATGTGCAGTCCCCCGGTGTTGCCAGCGAAGAGCGCGTGAAGCTGTTCAAGTTGGCCTGGGACATCATCGGTTCCGAGTTCGCCGGACGCCACCAGCAGTACGAAATGTTCTACGCGGGCGCCCCGTTCGTGGTCCGCGGTGCCTACACCTACCGGAACTACGGCTACGACGCCCTGGTGGCAGAGCTGGACAAGTACCTTGGTTCCTACGGCATCAACGGCCCAGCAGACGGCAGCGTCAACGGCTTGGAAGGAGAATAGCCATGGCAAAGCCCGAATTCGAGTTCACCCCCACCTCCTCGGTGGATTTCGCACCCTGCAACCCGCACATTGAGGGCTTGTCGGAGGCCATCCTTGCCCGGGATTCGGACAATGACAGCGTCACGCGCATCCTCAAGTTCGAACCCGGGACGGACACCTCACCCAACGGCGTCCTGACGCACGATTTCTGGGAAGAGGTCTTCATCTTCGAGGGCTCGTTCGTGGACCAGCGCCTGGGCAAGACCTTCAAAGCCGGCGATTGGGCCACCCGCCCGCCGGGCATGGAACACGGTCCGTGGGTTTCCGAGACCGGGGCCAAGATGTTCGAGGTCCGGTACTACACGGATCCCGCAACAACCGAGCGGAGCAACTGACATGAGCCTCGCACCGCTCTTCACCGTTCCCGATGCCATGGGGATGCGCCGCGCAATGGGCCGCTTCCTCACGGGTGTCGCCGTGGTCACCACCAAGCACGAGGATGAGCTGTACGGAATGACCATCAGCTCGTTGACCTCCATCAGCCTGGAACCGCCTATCCTCATGATCTCGCTGAACTTCGGCACGCGGACCGGTGAGGCGTTGATCGAGAGTGGCAAGTTCGCCGTCTCGATCCTTGGAGCCAAGCAGGAGTCGATGGCGCGACGCTTTGCGGTGCGGGGCGGCGACCGTTTCGGCGACGGCGAATTCGACATGACCGAGAATGGACTTCCCGTCATCAAGGGCGCCCTCGCCCAGGCTGATTGCACCGTTGTGCAGCAGTACGACGTCGGAGATCACCAGGTCTTCTTCGGCCAGGTCACCACGTGCCGGGACCGGGACGGCGAGGTTCTCGCGTTCAAGGCGGGCCGCTTCGGCTCGTTCTCCGACTTCGGCCACGCGGAGATCCCCTGGATGTTCTAACCCCCTCTTAAAGCAACGCGGGGTCACTTACGGCCCATAAATCCCCTTGGGATGGGCTGTAAGTGACCCCGCGTTGCTTTTGGCAGGCGTGTGCTATTTCGAGGTGCCCTGCGAGACCGAACCCTGCAGTTGACGCTGGAAGATGACGTACACAATCAGCACAGGAACCACCGTGACAGTGACGGCGGCGAAGAGTGCCCCGAAGTCCACGGCGTACCCCATCTGGCCGGCGAAAGCCGCGAGGCCCTGCGAGAGAACACGCGGCCCTGCAGCATTGATGGATACAGGGATGAGGAACTGGTTCCACAGGCCCAGGAAGTTGAAGATGGCAACCGAGGCGAGGCCCGGCTTGGCCATCGGCAGCATGACCTGGAAGAAGGTCCGCCACTCCCCTGCTCCGTCGAGTGCTGCTGCTTCGGTGATTTCGTGCGGCAGGGACTTGAAGAAGGAGAACAGGAAGAACACTGTGAACGGCAGGGCGAACCCTACGTACACAATGATCAGGCCCGGCAGGGTGTTCAGCAGTCCGATGTTCTTCAGCACGAAGAACAGCGGGACCATGGCAAGGAAGATCGGGAACGTCAGGCCGGCCAGCATGAGGTAGTAGATCGCCCGGCTGCCCGGGAATGTGTACCTCGCCAGGACGTAGGCGCACATTGCACCGAGCACCATGACGATCACCAGTGCCGAGCCCACCACAACCACGGAGTTCAGGAAATAGCTCCCGATCCCGGCCTCACTCCAGGCCTTCACATAGTTGTCGAACCGCCACTGCGAGGGCAAAGCGAACGGAGAGGCGAAGATCTCGCTGGATGTCTTGAAGGAGGACATGAACGTCCACAACAACGGCAGGATCACGATGAGCGACCAAATGGTCAGCGCAGTGTGTGAAACAGCGCCCACCAGTTTGTCCCCGGGAGTAGTGGCGGGTTTGCGCGGCTGGAAATGCAGCGACTTCATTTCAGGGGTTGAGACTTTTGTTGTCATTAGATGCTCACGTCCTTGTCGCCACCAGTGAGCCGGTTAACCACGAACACCAGGCCGGAGAAGATCAGGGTGGCCACGGCCAGGACAACGCCCATGGCACTGGCCAATCCGAATTGGCCCTTGCTGAAAGCCGTGAAGAACAATTGCTGTGCCATCACGAGCGTCGAGTTGTCCGGACCACCGCCGGAGTTCAGCGCCGCCATGTAGACGAACGCATCGAGCGCCAGGATGCCCATGTAGATATAGGCGGTCTGGATGTTGTCCCTGATCAGGGGGATGGTGATGGACACGGCGGTGCGGAGCCTTCCCGCGCCGTCGATCCTGGCGGCCTCGAACAGCTCAGCAGGAATGCCCTTGATGCCGGCCACGAAAAGGACCATGTAGAAGCCAACAAAGCCCCACACAATCACGAACATGGTGGCGGTCATGGCTGTGTTCTTATCGCCCAGCCACGCGAAGTCCTTGAACTGGTCAAGGCCCATGCTGGTCAGGATCCCGTTGAGCAGACCCCCGGACGGATCATAAATCTGGCCCCACATGATGCCGATCGCGATGGCAGGAATCGTGTACGGGAAGAACGAAACAACGCGGTAGAAGCTGGAATTGCGCAGCCCCTTGATCTGGCCCTTGCTGCTCCCACCCACGGTGACCATGGTTGCGAGGACCAGGCTCAGGATGATGGTGACGATAGGCAGCACGATGACCAGGAGAATGTTGTTCCCCATCGCCTTCATGAAGATGTCGTCCGAGAAGATCCTGGCGTAGTTCTCAAAGCCGATGAAGTTCTGTGTGGGCGAAAAACCCGACCAGTCCGTCAAGGAATATCCGAAGGCCTGGATGAACGGCCAGATCACGAACAAGAGATAGATCGCCAGCGGCAGGCCAAGGAACACCGCGAAGAAGCTGACCTTGTCCCACGTCAGCGGCTTGCGTCGGCGCCTCACCACAACCGGTGGGGCCATGGCCGGAACGACGGCGGCCAGGCCGTCGTCGTTCCGGCTCTGCTTGGTTTTCACTACGGTCACTTCACTTCAATCTTCTTGACCGAGCTGTCGTTGCGGACCTTGTCGGTGATGTTCTGGAGGGCGGAGGTCAGCGTCGCAACGTCCGACTTGCCATCGAGGAAGGTGTTCCAGACGACGAGCTGGTCCTTGTTGGTGCCGTAGAGGTCGATGAAGTTCCAGGTGTAGATGTTCTCGCCTGCATCGCTGAGCAGCTTTGTCTGCGAGACCAACGCCGTGGAACCGAAGCCGTCGGCCGGCACGGTGTCCTTGACGATGGTGGGAGCAAGCTTGGTCTTTGCGAAGTTGGTAGCAGCTTCCTTGGAGAGCATGACGCGGAGCAATTCCTTGCCGCCGGCAACGTTCTTGCCTTGGGACGGAACGACGTAAGGCTCGCCGGCTGCGCTGTGCAGCGAGGCGTACGGCTTTTTGGGGCTCGCGCTCACTGAAGGCACTGGTGCGCCCGTCATCTTGAAGTCCGCCTTGGTCTGGTCCTTCATCTCGTTTTCGATCCACGAACCGGACGGGTAGAAAACCGCTTCCTGGGCATTGCTCCACTGGGCCTGCGCTGCCGTGAACTGCGTTCCGGAACCGCCGGGCTTGAAGTATCCCGCCTTGATGATCTTGTCCAAGGCCGTGAAGACGGACTGGATGGCCGGGTGCGACCAGCAGTCTGCCTTGAGGTTCTCCAAGGCCAACCGGACGTCGTCGCCGCCTTCCTTGATAGCGGAGGCGATCGCCATTTCCTGGTAATACGTGGCTGCTTCCTTGCCCCAGAGGAACAGGTACTTGCCCTTAGCCTTGGCCTGCTCGCCGAGCGCGTACATTTCGTCCCAGGTCTTGGGAACGGTCCAGCCGTTTTCCTTAAGGAGGGAGTCCGAATACCACATGGCGTAAACGGTGAGCACATAGTTCAGGGCCGCCAGCTTGCCCTCGAAGGTCCCTGGAGCGAGCACGCCGGTGTAGAGGGTGTCCTTGATGACCTTGCCTTCGAGGTTCTTGGCCTCCACCACGCTGGTGAGGTCCTCAAGCTGGGCAAGGATGGTGCTGAAACCAATGGCCTTGGCACCGGAGTTGTCGATCAGGTCCGGCGGGTTGCCACCGACGAAGCGCGGCTGGAGCTCCTGTGCGATATCCGTTGACGGGGCAATCTTGGCGGTGGAACCCGAGTGGGCCTTTTCGAAGGCCTTGCCGGCGAACTCCACGTAGTCGATGCCATAGCCGCCCTTGAAGATCACGGCGTCAACGGTGGACTTGTCCGCCATGCCAAAGGGGTTGGTGTCGGAGACAGTGCCCGTGGGGCCTGTAGTCGTACCGCCACCACCTGCTGCGCAGGACGCAATGGATCCCCCCATGGGGACGAGCACCGCAGCTGCGAGTGCCCCGCGGAGGAATCCGCGGCGGCCAAGGGACTGGTGCTGAACGTTCATTTTCGTAACCCTCCAGTGACTCGTAATGTCGACTGTTGCGGCAGGCGGCCGGAAAGTCGGACAGTCTGGGTTGGCCACTCTGCAGCGCCAACCTTCGTGTGACATACTTCACCACGAATGATCGAAAATCAATATTTCTCGGTAGTTTCGATCAACATTTGTCAAAGCGTGATCTTTCTACGGACCCTCCGCAAGGGCTTTTCCACACTCGGTAATCGCTTCCCGCGCGAGCAGCTTTTGCCGCTCAGTTCCCAGTCTTTCCGCCCATTGTTCGGCCAATTGGAACTCCACCAAGGCCTCGGTGAAGCGCCCGTTACCGTGCAGAAACCAACCAAGACTTGTGTGCAAAGCAATCATCCATCGCTTGGTTCGCTCATGACGGGCCGTGGAGGCGTATTCCAGGGCGCTCCGCATCCAGGCTTCCGCGTGGGCGGTGTCCGCAATGGAGAGCATGTGCAGTGCGTCCACAGCCAGGAATTCCTCACCAAGGTGGTCAGCCAACTCTGCCGCCTGCTCCAGCAGAGGCACCGCCATCGCTGGATGCCCGCCGGCGTTCAAAATCCGGCCGCGCTCCAAAAGTACCCGCACGCCCACAGTGGGTTCGTCGCCGTCGATCCCGTCAAGGAGTGCGTCAGCTTCCTCCCACCTGCCCTGCAGACCGATGGCCCGACCAAGCTGGGTTGCCAGCTCGGCCCGCTCATCGGCGTCGTAGATTTCCTCCAGCATGGCTGCACGAAACCTGGCTTCGGACGCTGCCGGGTCGCCAAAGTTCCATAAGTGATCCAAAGTTCCCTGATCCAGCATCAACCCGCTCCTGACCAGCCCCAGCTGCGCCCGTTGGCTTGCACTATCAATCTAGCCCCATGTCAGCGGCGTGGGGAGAGGGTGTGGGGCCGTGTCAGAGCCGGTGCAGTCCGGCCTCAGAGACCAGTGCCGTTCGCGAGCCGCGCCCAGCCGAGCTGTTCCTGCTGCTTGCGGCTTAGCGTAGCCACCACCAGGTCATAGGAGTCCTCCACCATGTCCCGGATCATGTCATCGGGAAGGGCTCCATCCAGTCGGACGCCGTTCCAATGAGTCTTGTTCATATGCCAGGCACCCGTGATCTCGGGATGCGCTGCGCGGAGTTGCTCTGCCAACGCGGGCTCGCACTTCAGGCTCACGGACCAATTGTCAGGATCCATGGCGGAAAGCGCGAACATCTTGGCCTCGTGCCGCGCTCCACCCGCGACGGCGGCCCGCACCTTGAACACGGAGGTTTCAGGTCCGAAGGGGAAGTCTTCAAAGGCACCGGGAAAACCCAGGCAGATCCGGCGGAGCTGGGAAACGTCCATGGAGGTGAGCTTACCCGGCCCTATGCCACGCCCAGGAAGTCCTCCAGCAGCACCACTTCCAGGCCCGCGGCCAACTGCGCAGCACGGAAGGCAGCGAGGTCCGCGCCGAACTCGGCACGGAAATGCATCAGCACGATGTCGCCGGGACGCAGGGAGTTTCCAACCTGGTAGTCCATTTTTCCGGCGTTCGCCTTGGCCTCCCACGTGACGATCGCCTTCATTCCAGCGGCCGCAACCGCCTGGCGCATGACGTTGGAGTAGGCTCCGCCCGGGGGTCGGAACAGCGTGGGACGCCGGCCATACTGCTGAAGCGCGTAGTCCTGCATGCCGACGATGTCGTTCAGCTGCTGCTGGTATCCCCATTGCCGCACCATGTTGATGTTGTGCGTGACGGTGTGGTTCTCCACCAGGCTGCCTTGCGCCTTGAACGCGTTGAAGAATGCGGGGTTGTCCGCGATGGTGTCCCTGGTCAGGAACAGGGACGCCGGATAGTCGTAGTCAGCCATGAGCTTGACCGATTCCGGGGTCTTGATATTGCCGTCGTCGATCGTCAGGAACACTACCGGGTGTTTGGTCTCGATCTTGGTGATCACGGGTGCAAGGCCGCCAACAATCGGCGGAAGCTGGTAATCGGGAATGAACGTCCGCCGGATCCGTTTCGTGGCGGCGGGCGTTGGGGTTGGGACTGCACTGGACGACGGCGGCACCTCACCCCCGACCGACAACCCGCCGTTCGGGCCCGCCACCTCAGGCGACGCCGACGCGGAACCGTGCGGCAGCTCCGGCGTCGTACTTTGAGGGACTGTGCTTTGCGAGACTATGCTTTGCGGGGTTGTGGTTTCGGGTGCAGCGCAGGCACTCAAACCGGCAACGAGCGAAACACCGAATACCCCCAGGACCGCCCGCCTGGCTGGTTGGGAAACTGGTGTGGAAATGGGCACCGCTGAATGGTCGCCACACATGGCCATCTCCCAAGGCTAAAAGAATGAGTCAGCTGCAGATTAGCAAAGGATTCGACCCGGCGATTACAGGCCGTAATGCCAGCCTTCACGTGCCGGGCAGGAATTGACCACGACGTCCAGACCCGCATCCCTGGCGCGCTGCACGGCGTCGTCGTCGAAAACGCCCAGCTGCAGCCACACAGCCTTGGCACCGATGGCAATTGCCTGATCAATAACAGCGCCCACCCGCTGGGAGTTGACGAAGCAGTCAACGACGTCAATGGGGTGTTTCTCCGCAGGAATATCCATAAGGGACTTGTATCCCTTTTCGCCATGGACGTCCTCGCCCTTGAGGTTCACGGGGATGATCTCCATGCCCATGCGGTCCCGAACGTACAGGGAGACGTCGTATGCAGAGCGCCACTCATTGTTGCTAAGCCCTACTATTGCCCAGCATCCTTTTGTTCGCATCAATCGTTCCACTACGGCCGGATCGTTGACATGCATCATGAGGCAAGCTTAGTGTCCCGCGCCCCTCAACCACTGCTTCAGCTTCTCCATGAAGGCCTGGAACTCTTCGTGAGACGGCTTCCCACCCAACGATGGGAGTGCCTGGCTTGGTTTATTACCGTGGGCCGGGGCGGGCTTGGCAGTTGCAGTCGGTGCGGCGGTTGGTCCAACAACGTCGGGGAGCCCGGCCTGCCCAAGCTTTCCCTCGTCAAGGCTTATCTCCCGAGGCTCTGCTTCCGCAGGCTTCGCTTGGCCCGTAGGGGGCAACTCGCCGCCCGCGCCCGAAGCCGGGACGTTCGCGACGTCGGCCGGCCGCGCCCCAGGTTCTGCCTGCGCTCCAGGCGCTGGCCGGACTCCAGTCGCCGCCTGCGCTCCAGCCGCTGGCTGCAAAGAGGCGTGGCCTGACGGCCCGGCAGCGTCGGGAGTCTCCGGCACCGCAGGCGATTCGGTGGCTGGCGGGAGGCCGGCGGGATCCACTGAGGGCGCTGGTTCGGTGCTGACCTTCGGAGCGTCAGGCGCGGGCGCTGCAGCCGAAGGTTTCGGAGCGAAATTGCCCAGCAGCTCATCAACGAAGGTGGGTGTACGGGTGAAACCGGAACTGGCCGCAGCCACACCACTCACGCCGAGCCCCATAGCCGCAACCACGGCAACGCCCACCACAGCCGTGCGGTGTTTGTTCCGCAAACGGCGTTTGCTGACTTCATCATGGGGTCCGGCGAGCATCGCGGCCAGCGCCGCGTTCGGGGCAGGTGCCGGGAGGGTCGCGAAGGAACGCACGGAGAGCAGGGCCCGGCGAAGGTCGGGCGCGTCAGTGGGCCCGGCGTCGAGCAGGAGCTCATCGACGATATCTTCGCGTTCCATATCCCTGTATGTCATGAGGACACGTATTCCTTTACTGCCGAATGCTCACGGAGCGTCATCAAAGCCCTGCGCTGCAGTTGCTTCACCGCGCCGGCGGATTTCCCCATGGTGACGGCCACCTGCTCCACGGTCAGGCCTGCCACGATCCGCAGGGCCAGCACCTCGCGTTGATCGTCCCCGAGGTAATCCAGGAGCTTCATGACCTCGTGAGGGGCCAGGAGGCCCATTGCCTCTGATTCTGCAGAACCCGATTCGCGGGTATCGCGCTCCGGCTCGAACTGGTGGTGTTCCGGGGCCCTGCTTTGCTTCCGATGCTCATCTACCATGCGGGCGTGGGCCACGGAAAAAACAAAGGTCCGTAATCCGCCTGCTCCTCCCCGGATCTCATCCAATCGGGGCAGGACAGCGAGGAACACGTCCTGTGTGATGGCCTCGGGGTCCGACACGCCTTTAGCGGTCAGGTAGCCGAGAACCGGTCCGGCGTACGCCTGGTAGACGGCGCTGAACAGTTCCGCGTTATTGCCCTTGAGCGCGTGAAGCGCTTCGTCGGTCAATGCGTCGGTCACAGTAAAGGGACTTTCGATCGGCGGCAGGTCCGGGTTTGGAGCAGGGTCGTCCGCCTTGGCTCGACGGCAACCCACCAAGGGTATCTGCTCAACCGGGCCACCCCAAGGATGGCCCATCATGTCCCTCAAAATCTCATCAGGAAAGAGAAGAACCGGGCTGGAACATGATGGGGGACAAATTCCAGCCCGGCCCTTTCAAAGACGTAATCGTCGGGGTACGCCAAAGGGTTACGCGAGGTACGAACTTTTTTGAAAACTTTTTCCGGCCCGTCAACGCGACCAGTGAGCTCTGGACTCTGTACACATAATCACTAGTGTGGGAAGGACCAATTCCGAGTTCCAAAGGAGAGATGATGACGCTTCCTCCGACTCACGAACCTGAGCCGTTCCCGCCGGAACCGGGGCCGGTCCAGCCACCACCGGATCCCACTACCCCGTTCCCGCCCAGCCCTATTCCGGATCCAAATCCGACGCCCGGGCCGCTTCCGGTTCCGGATCCTGGTCCCGTTCCGCCACATCCGGATCCAACACACCAACCGGATCAGCCGCCAAGTTAGGCCCGTTCAGGGACCTGAACACGTACGACGGCGGCCGTCACCTTCCAGGGTGACCGCCGCCGTCGTCGCCGGTTCCGCTCCGCTAGCCGACCGCCCTCTTGATGAGCTCGACGATCGTTGTTTCAAGCTCCGGGGTAAGTTCAGTCAGGGCATACGATGTTGGCCACATGTTGCCGTCATCGAGCATCGCACTCTCTTCGAAGCCAAGAGTGGCATACCTGCTCTTGAACTTGTCGGCGCTCTTGAAGAAGACGATGTTCTTCCCGTCTTTGGCATACGCCGGCATTCCGTACCAGGTCTTCGGGGAAAGCTCCGGCGCGTGCTCCCTGATGAGCGCATGGAGTCGCTGCGCAATGGCCTTGTCCGCTGGTGGCATCTCGGCGATTTTTGCCAGGACGTCGCTCTCGCCGTCGGCTTTGGAAGCCTTCCTGGTCTTTTTGAGTTCTTGCGAGCGCTCCTTCATGGCGGCGCGTTCGTCCTCGGAGAATCCGTCGTAGGACTTGGTAGTTCCGGTCTCCGTCATGGCAGGCCCCTCTCGCTGCTGGAAATCTTTCGGATATTTCAACGATAGGTCCGTCGCCGTTCGTGGGGCTTCTTCGAAACTGCTCGACTTCGGGACTGCACTTCATTGATCTTTTCCTGAGCAAGTGTTGATGGATTGCAGGAGTGGTTCTTGATCCTGGCCCGGCACAGTGGTTCTTGTCAGCCACTCAGGGCCGGCACAGGAAACGGCCGGCCGGCAGCGGTGGCCTCCCGAAAGGACACTGATTCCCATGGCCATCAGCCTCAAGACCACCTCCGGCAAGGTCCTCGCTTCCGTCGCACTGCTCGGCACCGCAGCCGCCGTCGCCGGCATGGGAACCTACGGCGCGTTCACGTCCTCCACCTCGGCCAGCCAGCAAGTCACCGCCGGCACCGTCACCATCGCCCTGGGCACCGGAGCGAACAACACCCTCAACGTCCCCGTCGCGGGCCTGCTGCCCGGAGACAAAGTCGAAAAGCTCGTCACCCTGGCCAACACCGGCAACTCGGACTTGAACAACGTCACCCTCACCACCTCCGCCGGCGCCACCGCCTCACTGCTCACCACCGACGTCACCAACGGCCTGCAGCTGACCATCGAGAACTGCTCCGTCGCCTGGACCGGCGCCGCAGCCCCCTACACCTGCACCGGCACCAAAACCACCGTCATGGCCGCCGCCCCGGTGATCACCGCGAACAAGGTCCTGAACAACCTCACCGCCCTGGCCCCGGCCAAAACCGACTACCTCAAAGTCACCACCGCGTTCCCCACCACCGCGAACGACACCTTCCAAGGCGCCACCAGCACCATCGCCTTCGCCTTCACCGGCACCCAACGCACCGAAACCACCAAGTAACACCAGCCAAGCAACACCACCCCAAAAACTCCAACGGCCCCGACACGCTTATGCAGATGGCGTATCGGGGCCGTTGGCCCTTGTTAATGCGGCTTATTGAAGGGGTAACCGCTAGGAGAAACGGCCCGGCCGGAATGTTGCCAGCATGGGGTGCTTCCTGCCTGTCAGGATCTCTCCGGACAGCAGTTCACCTGCAATGAGTCCCAATGTGGCACCCGAGTGCGTGAACGCTACAAAGCAGCCGGGCACTTGGCCCAGTTCGCCGAAGACGGGCTCACCGTCGCCGGGGATGGGCTTGTAGCCGATCTTCCAGGACGCAGGCTTGAGTTCCGGGTTGCCTGCAATCAGCTTGGAGGATTCGTCGGCCAGTTCCTGGACAACCTCGTCCGGGATGCTGAAGGAGCCGTCGGCGTGTTCGGTGATCCGGTCTTCGTACCAGTCGTGGTCCAGGGCGAAAGTGTTGCCCGGGTTGGGACGGACGGCGGCACGTGGCGTATTCATCACTGCCTTCACTTGGTGCTCCACGGGCTTGGTGACCACCAGCATGGACACCGGGGAACCATTGGGGATTTCCACACCGAGCGGCTTCACGACGGCGGGTGTTGCTGCGCCGCATGCCACGAGGACGGCATCGGCTGGATAGGTCTCGCCGGAAGCAGTCTCGACGCCGTTGGCCCGGCCGCCGTCGAGCGTCACTTGGACTTTGCCCGCGTTGAGGACGAGCTGGCCGCCAAGGCTGTGGAACTCCTCCATCAGGAAGTTGACCAGGTCCGGCAGGCTGACCCAGCCCTCTCCCGGGTTGAAAATGGCGTTCTCGGGAACAGCGCTGGCGTCGATGCCGGGCGTCACCGATGCAATCTCTTCAGGGGTGAGGAGTTTGGAGTCGTAGCCAATCGATTGTTCGTACGCATGGCGGGCTTCGGTCACCTCGCGCTGGCCGGCAGCGTTCCACATGAGGCCTCCGCCGAACTGCAGCCACTCGCGGGTGGGGTCGGCCGCGAACAGTGTCCGGTACCGGTCTACGCCGGCCAGCCGCAGCTGGTGGTAAGGGGTGGACCTTTCGCCGGCTGAATTAAGCCAGGACAGTGAACGGCCGGTGGCCTCACTGGCCAGGCCCTGCTCGGTCAGGAGCGTCACGGAAGCTCCCCCGCGGAGCAGGTGAACGGCGGTGGAAACGCCCAGGATGCCGCCGCCGATGACGGCGACGTGCTTGGTGGAGGACATAGTTCTCCCTTTCTTTCGTGCTTGTGGATGCTTGGGACGCTCTTGCACTTAGGCGAAGGCGTGGATGCTTTCGATGATTTTGAGGGTTTCCAGCGCCTCGGCCGGAGCTACGGGAAGCCGCCCTTGGCCACGGAGGCAAGCTGCCAGTTCCGCGTAGAACTGCGGGTAGGCGCCCTTTTCTGCAGGTACGGGTGCGGCTGAACCGTCAACTCCCAGAAGCCCCCAAGACTCCTGGGGTTCAACGCCATAGGAAGCCTCCGACGGCGTAACACCGGCTGCGAGCGCGGGTTCCTGGCTGTCGAGACCCCACTTGGTGTACCCGGCTTTTGATCCGAGGACGTGGAACCGCGGGCCAACCTGGGCCGCCATGCCGTTCATCCACAGCCGGGATCGAACGCCTGACTCGTGGAGCAGGGTGACGAAGGCCTCCGTGTCTGCCGCGCCGGGGTGGGGGCCATGGTTTGCGGTTTCGCCGTAGCTTTCCTCCACTGGTCCAAACAACTGGATGGCTTGGTCGATCAAGTGGGCGCCGAGGTCATGGAGGATGCCACCGCCCTCGGCCAGGGTTGATGTATCGCGCCAGTTTCCGAAGCCTTCAGGCCGCCACCATTCAAAACGTGACTCAAAAGTCCGTACTTCACCCAGCGCCCCTTCCTGCAGCAGTTTGCGCAACGTCAGGAAGTCGGCGTCCCACCGGCGGTTCTGGAAGACAGTGAGCTGCACACCGGCGTCGGACGCGCGTGTGGCCAGTTCCTCACCGTGGGCGACGCTGGTGACGAAAGGTTTGTCCACCACAACGTTCAGGCCGCAGGCGATCGCCGTGGCACCAAGCTGGAGGTGGGTGAGCGGCGGCGTTCCCAGCACCACAAGATCGAGCTCGCTGGCAAGCGCGAACATGTGTTCCGGAGTGGGCAGTATCCTCGCTTGTGGGTAGAGGCGGGCGGCCTCGCGGGCGCGCTCCGGGTCCGCCGTCACGATGACGTCCAGTGAATAGTTCGGATCCGCTGCAATCAGCGGGGCATGGAAGACCTTGCCTGAGACGCCAAACCCGACGACGGCGGTCCGGATCGGTGCCGCTGTTCCTTGGGCCATCACAGGATTCCCGCCCATCACAGGACTTCCGAAAGGAAGCGCTGCAGGCGTTCGCTGCGCGGGTTGTCGAAGAGCTCAGCGGGCGTGCCCACTTCCACCACTTCGCCCTCATCCATGAAGACCACTTGATCAGCAACCTTGCGGGCAAAGCCCATCTCGTGAGTCACCACCAGCATGGTCATGCCGCGGCGGCCGAGGCCTGCCATGAGGTTCAGGACACCCTTGACGAGTTCCGGGTCCAGCGCGCTGGTGGCTTCGTCGAAGAGCATGACTTCGGGTTCCATGGCAAGCGCCCGGGCGATGGCGACGCGCTGCTGCTGACCGCCGGAGAGATCGCGGGGCCGGTGGTCGGCGCGTTCGGCGAGGCCCACTTCGGCGAGCCGGCGCCGGGCGCGTTCCCGTGCCTCCTTCTTGGACATTCCCTTGACGCTCCACAGAGCCAACGCCACATTTTCCAGGGCTGTGTGGTCAGGGAAGAGGTTGAAGTGCTGGAACACCATGCCGATGCGGGCGCGGAGGATGTCCGGCTTGACCTTGAGGGCGCTTTCGCCTGCGAGAAGCACGTCCCCGCTCTTGGGTTCGTGCAGGCGGTTGACGCCCCGCAGGAGGGTGGACTTGCCGGAACCGGACGGACCGATGATGCACGTGGTGGTGCCTGGAGCCACATTCAGGCTGACGTTGCGGAGTACTTCGACGTCGCCATAGGCCATGGTCAGGTTCCGCAGTTCCAGGCTGGAGCCGTGGAACTTTTCGATGTCCGGGGTGGTTTTGTTTGTGCTGGCACTGGCTGTGTTGCTGCTGCTTGTGAGGTTCACGTGTTGCTCCCGGTGATGAGCGGCGATGCCGCATCGAGTTCCTTGACTTCCTTCAGCCCGCTGGTTGGGGCTGTGGGACGGCGGCGACCGGTGCGGAACTTGTTATCGAAGTAGTTGACCAGGTGGGTCAGTGGCACGGTGATCACCAAGTAGAAGATGCCTGCCATGACCAGCGGCGAGAGATTGCCTGAGAGTACTGCGGCATCCTGGCCCACACGGAACAGTTCACGTTCGCTGACCAGCAGGCCCAGGAAGTAAACCAATGAGGAGTCTTTGACGATCGCAATGAACTGGTTTACCAGCGCAGGCAGCACCCGGCGGACGCCCTGTGGCACCACTACCAGTGCCATGGACTTGGAGTAGCTCATGCCCAGGGCCCGGCATGCCTCGCCTTGGCCTTTGTCCACGCTCTGGATGCCTGCACGGAAGATTTCTCCGATGTAGGCGCTGGCGATCAGACTTAACGCGATGATTCCCAAGGGATATGGCGAGGGTCCAAACACCGACTGGCTGAAGCGGGCAAAGCCCTGCCCGATCAGGAGGATAGTGAGGATCGCGGGCAGTCCACGGAACAGGTCTGTGTAGACCCGCGCCGGGATACGCAGCCACTTTGACCGCGAGATCCCCATGACCGCCACCACCATGCCCATCACTACGCCGAGGATGGTTGCTGCGATGGAGATGATCAGGGTGTTGAGGAGTCCAACTCCCAGGAGTTGGGGCAGTACTTCGATCATTGAATCGACATCGAAGAACGTGCGGCTGATGGTATTGAGCCAATCCATTGAGTGCTCTCAGACGTTTGTTGGTTTTCGGATTGCCGGGCGGGCTATGGGGTTTGGCCCGCCCGGCAATGTTGGTGGGTTTCCGGTTGCGTTACTTTGCAGCCGTTGGTGACGGGCTGGAGGTCTGCTCGGCCTTGGGCAGGTACTGCTCGGGCATCGGCGAGCCCGGGAACCACTTCTGGTAGAGCTTCTTCCAGGTGCCGTCTTCCATGGCCGCGGCAAGACCCTTGTTCAGGGCTTCCTTGAAGGCGGGCTTGTTCTTGGCAATGGCAAAGCCTGCCGGGGCGTCGAAGGACGGGATGTCAGCTGCACTGACCAGTCCGAACTGCTCCTGGTACGCCTTGGCTGCCTCGTAGTCCAGGAAGTGGGCGTCCACTGCGCCGCTGTTGACGGCGGAGATTGCGGTGTTGTTGTCGGGGAAGCGAACCAGCTGGGCGGAGGTAAAGTTCTTGACCGCGTAGGCTTCCTGGAGCGTGCCCTGGACGACGCCCAGGCGCTTGCCGGACAGGCCGTTGACGTCCTTGATACCTGACGTCTTGGTGGTGATGACCGTCAGGTAGCCGGCCAGGTAGCCGTCGGAGAAGTCAACGGTTTCCTTGCGCTTGTCCGTGATGCCAATGGCCGCGACGCCGACGTCGAACTGGCCATTGGCTACTGCTGCGAGCAGGCCGGAGAAGTCCTGTCCGGTGAAGACAACCTTGTCCACGCCGGCACGGTGGGCCACGTCCTTGAAGAGCTCCACATCGAAGCCGGTGAAGTTGCCTGAGCTGTCCGTGAACGTGTAGGGCTTCGAGTCGCCCAGGCTCGCGACGCGGATGGTGCCGGGTTCGATCAGGCCGTAGGGGTTCTCAGCCGAGCTCGAGGTCCCGGCGGAGGATCCACCACAGCCGGAGAGGGCGAGGATGGCCGCCAAGGCTGCTGCTGCGAGCGCTGCCGGGCGGAAGTTCAGTTTGATCACAGCGTTGTCCAATCGTGGGGAGGGCCAGCGGTGCTGTCTGGGCCGCTTTTGGGGTCTAACTCGATGTGAGGTCTTGTTGAGTCCGGTCTCAGCCCTTAGGATTGAGACCGGACTCACATCGATTGATTGAAAATGTAGCGGAAGTCACAAGCCGCGTCAACACCACTTCTGAAAGGTGAACATGAGTACTGACGGATCCCGACGGCGGGACGTGACAGTTGCCGACGTCGCCAAAGCCGCCCAAGTCTCCAAAGCCCAAGCCGCACGCGCGCTGGGCAACTACGGCGCCGTCAGCGAGGACGTTCGGGAACGGGTCCTCGCAGCAGCCGAGGGGCTTGGCTATCGCCCAAATGAGCTTGCGCGCAGCATGAACACGGGCAAATCCAACACCATTGGCGTAGTGGTGGGCGATATCGAAAACCCGCACTTCGGCCTGGCCACCAGAGGCATCACCGACACGGCGAAGAAGAGCGGTTACAACGTCATCCTCATCAACACCGACGAAGAACGGGCCGCCGAGGTGGACGCCGTCCAAGTGCTTCTGGACAAGCGGGTTGATGGGCTCATCGTTGCTCCCGCTTCATCAGTGGAAACCTCACATTTGAAGGAAGTCCGCGACTCTGGCCGGCCCTTGGTCCTGCTGGACCGCGCAGCCGAAGGACTCGACGTCGAGACCTTCGCCGTGGACATGGGCGCCATCTCCTACGAGTCCACCAAGTACCTCATCGAAGCAGGCCACCGACGCATCGCGTTCGTCTCAACCGTTCGGACAGACGGGCCTTACGTGGCGGGGATGCCGCTGGATTCCTCGCAGATCTCGGACCGCCTTGAGGGAATCCGCCGCGCCTTCGAAGAGGAAGGGCTCAGCCAGCCGGTAGACCTGGTCCGGCTCAATGCCGGCGACGCGGAGTCCATCATGCGAATCACCCGTGACCTGCTCCAGGGGCCGGATGCTGCCACTGCCATCATTGCCTCCGACGGCCTCATCGCCTTGAGCGTTGTGGAGGCCATCCAGGAATCGGGCCTCTCCATCCCCTCGGATGTGTCCCTCATCATGTACGACGATTTTGCCTGGACCCGTCTCACCACTCCCCCGCTCACAGTCATTGCGCAGCCCGTCTACGACATGGGAATGGCTGCCGCCACCGCGTTGATCCGGCAGATTGAGGGCAGAAAATCTTCCTCGCCCGCTGGACCGCCGTTGGAGGCGCGACTCGTGCGCCGCGGCTCAGTCGGTTCCCCGAAGGACGTCGGGGTGCTGAGCCAGACGGGCGGCTAGCCCCTGCCAAACCTCTTGCACGCCCAAAAGAAACGACCACACTGGAAGCATCAGGTGAGGAAGCTGACATGCCAAAAGTGGAAGTGGATCTGGATACCGTCGTCCCACCGGGGAAGGTACGGGAGGCATTGCTGGACTTTAGCCCGCGTCGGCCGGAGATCTGGCCAGGTATTTACCCTCCCATGTACGAGGTTTACCAGGTGGGTGAGACCTTCGCGGACATCAGAGAAGGAAGCAAAGCTCCCGGTGGCGTGATCTGGGCCAAGGAACACTACGACTGGGCAAACCCCGACGAAGTGAAGTGGACGGTCCAGGAGAGTAATTTCTGCGCACCTGGAAGCTACGTGAGCGCGCGAATCACACCCAATGACTCTGGCGGTTCACGCATTCACATCACGTGGAACCGTAGGCCCACCAGTTTGATGGGGCGATTGGCCACCTTCATGATCGTCGTGACCCGGGGTGCGCCAGTGGCAAGCTCCCTGCGAATGGGCCTGAAGAAGTTGGAAGCGAAAGGCGCCACCTAGTCATGACCAAATCCGCAGAGAGCGTTGTCATAGCCCGGACACCGGAGGAGGTCTTCCAATATGTGGCGGACCTTCGCAACGAACCAAGCTGGCACGTTGACATTGCCAGCGTGCCTGGCCTAGCCAACTTCGGATTGCAGGTTCTGCTCGACGACAGCCAAGGTGCGGGCGAGTTCCTCAGTAGGACTGAACTCCACCAGAATGGTCCCTGGATCAAGCTCATCAGTGTGCCCGGGCGGCGTGTAGTACGCTTCGCCGGCTTCGACGATCTCGTCGCCATCAGGCAAGTGCATGGTGAGCCGGCCCTTGACCACGTATCCCCAGTGGTGGCTTTGGCACCGGTCATCCGGCAGACCCTTGTAGAACGGCGTGAAGTCGCCTCCCTCTTCGAACCTTTCGAAGGCGATGGTGTATCCGTCGGCCTCCCGGTATCGGCCCTCGTAGCCGGTCATGCGCTCAACGCGGGCGCTCTGGTCATCAATCGATAGCTTTGCCATTTCCTTGCTCCTTCTTTGTGATAGCGCGGGTTCAGGCCCGCGCCGTGGTTTCTGCCGCAGCGATGAGCCGGCCCAATCCTTCCCTGCTTGCCCGCGCCCACTCACGCACAGCGAGTGACCTGAGAACAGGAAAACCAAACATGGCCAGCAGACCCGGCAGCCCACTGGCCCGCACCAGCCGGCAGGTATAGGTGACGTCACTCTGTTCCGCAGCCGCTTCAATTTCGTAACGGTGGACCAGGAGCCAAGCAGCCTTTGTTCCATGCTTTTTTGACTCCAGAGCGGACTCAGTGACCCGTTCAAACATCCAGGGCCGAAGCGCCTCCGTGACCACAGACGAATCCCTCATCCGGCAGATTCGGTCCTCAGCCGTGGAAGTAAACTCCGTTCCGGCGGTTGCCTGCCCAGGAGGGGCCTGCATGGACAGAAGCGTGGATGCCTCGGCCCCTCCCCACATCATGTGATGGGGCAGATCAGCGAGGACGTCGAAAACGATGTCCGGCGGGACAGTGGCATGTTGATGGACTGTCACGGCGATTTCACGATCGAGGACGTTGCCTGCTGTTCGTTGCTGCTTCATTCCGCACCTCCCGTTGGCTTTTTGCGGATAGTCAAAGCATGCGGCGACGGCGGCAGGAAAGGATGGGGAGCATCCCCTATTTAAGGCCCTGGTCTTTGGGGGATTGACGCAGGACGAATGCTGCCGCTTCGCCCCGGCTGCGCAATTGGAGCTTGGCGAGGATGCTGCTGACGTGGTGCTCGGCGGTCTTCGCGCTAATGAACAGGCGATCAGCAATCTCGCTGTTGGACAGGGCCTCGGCAAGTAAGCTGAGCACTTCGCGTTCGCGCCGAGATAACAGCCCCAGCGCCTTCGGCCCTGTGCGGGCGGGGCCGCCAAGGGCGCGAAGAAGCGCTGCTGCCTTGTCTGCCATGCCGCCGGCACCCGCGTCGTCGAACGCCGCGAATGCCGCTCCCGCCTCGTGAACAGCCACTTCAGGGTCCGTCTCACGCAGGGCTCCGGCCAGCGATAGATGGGCGCTCGCGGCCTCAAGGGGCATGTTGAGCTCAGCAAAAATCGAAATTGCTGCGTCCAGCCGTTCACGTGCCGAGGCAACGTCCCCCAGGGCGGCTGCGACGCGACCAGCGGCGAGGTGCGATGCCGCAAGTGACCGGGGCCATTGCGTCCGGGCTGCGACTTCATCAAGGCGTTCGGCGGTCGCTCGGGCTTGGCCGACGTCACCTTGTGTCAGCTGGACCTCGGTCAGCAACGCCAGTAGCGGCACCGTGAGCAGCCCACCTCCGACGTGGTGGATCCGGCGATGCAGCAGCGCTGCGGCAACTGCAGTGTCGCCCACTGCAAGCCGGACTGCCGCCGTTGCGCGCAAGGCGTCCGGCCGATCCTCGAAGCCAGCGAGCAATCGGCTTGCCTCCTCCACCCGGCCCTGCAGGAGTCGCAGTTCCGCCAGCTTGGCAGCGGGGTGCACACAACGTGCACGATGACCGCCTTGGTCCAGTTCATCCAGCGTCCTGGTGAGCCAGCCTTCGGCGCTCGCGATGTCACCGGCGGCAAGGAATATCTCCGCGCAACACGTACCGCAGAATTCCAGCAAGGCCGGATGGCCTGTACTTTGCATGAAGCGCAGGACGGTCTTATTCCACTGGCTGAGTCGAGATGTATCGCAGGCTTCTTCGCTGGCGCGCGTCACAATGCAGCACACGTCGCCGAAGATCATCTGATCGTGAACTTCCCCGGCGGTTGCCACCACCATGGCCTCATCAACCAGCGTCATGCCTTCCAGCACGTTCCCGGAGGCTATCGTCCCGAGGCCCTGGAGGGCGAGGGCCACGGCCTCAAGGTCCGGGTCATTCCACTTGCGCGCCAACTCAAGCGCAGTCCTGGCATCATCACCCGCAGAGGCTGGGTCGGCCCGTAGCAAACCGCGCGTCAGCGCCATCCAGCCCCGTTCGACGCCTTCCGGCAAGCGGAACGCAAGGCCCTCCGCCCGTGCCAGCCAACCCCGGCTGACCGCCTCGCTTCCCAAGGCATCCGCGTATTCGCGGGCCAACCACAAAGCCGTACGAAATGCCGGAGAGTCCTGGCCCAGCCGACGAAAACCGGCGTAAGCAGCTGTGCGCTCCGCAATGGAGCGATCAACGTCGCGAAGCCACCACAGCGCGCGTCCCAATCCATCGTGCGCTGCAGGATCATCCTGGATCGCCAGCACGGACTCGAAAGCCTCTGCCGCTGCATTCCAGTCGGAAGCAGCGAGGAAGTGATCACCCGCCGCCAGGCCTTCAGACACCGAGGCATTGACCATGTGTTCATTCTGCTCTTGGTGGTGGCTGCACCAACAGCCCTGCGGGGTCCCGGCCCGCAGCCGCCGTTCAGTCGCCCTGCTCCGGCTCGTCCGCTGAGCGCACGCTGCTATGGATGATGCCCAGTTCCTCCAGCTGCGCGGACATCCCGGCACCGTCCGGAGCATAGATCCAAGGGATTCCCGGCGTAGGTTGTCCCCCGGACTTCGACCTGCCGCCGGCGAGCACCGCCTCACCTACCGAGAGCTGCCGGATGGCGATGGCCCTGACGTTCTGCGGGTGGTGATGTGCAAACTCGGAATAGATCGCTTCGTCGTGCTGTCCGTCGTCGCCTACAAGCAGCCACTTGATGTGGGGGAACTCCTCTGCGAGGCGTTCCAGGGATGTGCGCTTGTGCTCCCTGCCGCTTCGGAACCAGCGGTCCGGGGTGGGTCCCCAGTCGGTCAAGAGCTTCGGCCCTGCAGGGTAGAGATTGCGGGACAGGAACCGTGACAACGTGGGCGCCACATTCCAGGCCCCGGTGGACAGGTACAGCACGGGGGCCGTCGGCGCCGTCCTGGCGATCCTCTCGTAGAGGACGGCCATTCCCGGCGTTGGTGTCCTCGCATGCTCATTGAGCACGAAAGTATTCCAGGCTGCCAGGAAGGGCCGGGGAAGGGCTGTCACCATCACGGTGTCGTCAATATCGGAGACCACACCGAAGTCTGCGTCATCCGCCACGATTTCCACCGGAGCCTCAACGATTCCGGAACTCCCGATTGCAGGGTGATCGTGTGCCAGCCAGGATCCAGTGCTGCCTCAATGCGGACATCGACGACGCCTCCACGATCGGCTTCGACGTCGTGGACGGTGCCGGCAATCGTTACCTGTACGGAGGCGTGTGCAACGGGCGCACTGACGAAGTTCCGCCAGCCGCGCATGCTTTCCTGCAAGGGGTTGGCATGCCCAGCGGCGTCCCGGGGGTCGCTGCGGACAACCCGTGCCAGCACCCGGACCCAGGAAGTTGTGCCGTATCCGGTGTACGGGATGACCGTTTCCACCCGACCCCGCCGGATGGCGAGGCGCGTCTGGAACCTCAGCCACGCGTCGTCGAGCCTGACCGCGAGATGACGGCCCTTGTCGATTCCGGGCGAAAGGGGCTGGGCGTCGTCGCTCTTGGACAAAATGCGCGGTTTCTCAGGACGGCGAAACATGCGTCCAGTCTGGCATGCCCGGGCGGAAGGCTACGATACGGCGTTAAGCCAAGTGAGGACGGAGCCGTCGCCTTCAATGTGTTCGGCCAGTTCGGCGTTGAATTTTCGGCCGTATTCTGCGGTGATGTGCTCCTGGAAGGCTTCCTCGTCGCGGTAGACCTCGAACACGAAATATTCCCGCTGATTGGTTTCGCGCGTGTAGGGCAGGAACGTGACGTTGCCCGGTTCTTGCCGGACGTGCCCTGCGAGTTCTGTCATCATTTCAGCGACCCTGTTTTCGCTGCCTTCCTTGACGGTGAATTCCGCGTACAAGGTTTTGGTCATGTCCGGTCCTTTGGTCGATTGAATGGTTGTTGGTTAGCTCGGGGGCAGTATTTCGCCCGAACCCCTGGGAATGAGTTCCGTCGGGACGACATAGGTCTGCGGCGGGCGGCTGTCGCCGTCGATCCTTGCAAGGATCCGCTCGGCAGCGAGCTTTCCGATCCGTTCAGGGTGCTGGGCAATGACGGTGACTCCAGGCTCCATCATGTCGGCCAGGGTGAAGTCGTCAAATCCGACCAAGGCGACCTGATGCTGCATACCGAGGGTTTTCAGTGCTCGCATGGCACCGAAAGTCACAAGGTTCTGACTAGAGAATATCGCCGTGGGAGGGTTCTCTGAAGTGAGCAGTTCCATTGCAGCCCGGAGGGCCGTTTCCTCGTCGTGAAGATTCTCGCGGACCGCAACCGTGGACGTCGCTATGCCGGACCTGCCGATCTCGTTCAGGAACCCTGTCCGCCGTTTCACGGCGGTCTGGATATCAGTGCGGTCCCCAAGATAGGCCAACTTGGTGTGGCCATGCTTGATGAGATGTGCAGCAGCCGTCGTCGCGCCCACCTCGTTATCGGTGACTACTGCGTCCGCCTCGATACCCACGGGCTCGCGGTCGATGAACACCAACGGCAGGTCCCGGGAGTGTTCCGGAATCATGTACGCCTGGCTCTTGGCGATGGTGGTGAGAACAAGACCATCCACCCGGCGCCCCAGGAAAGCCGAAATCAGCTTGCGTTCGCGGTCCGGATCGTCATCCAGGCTTGAGGCGAAGACTGCGATCCCCCGCTCGCCAAGGGCATCTTCCATGGCGCGGTGGATCTCGCCGCTGAAGGGGTTGGACACGCTCGGAAGCAACAATCCGATGGATTGGGTCTTGCGGCCGGATCGCTTCAGGCTGCCGGCGGTGATGTCCAGGTGGTATTGAAGTTGCTCCGTTGCCCGCAGGACCCGCTGGCGGGTTTCCTCCGAAACGCCTGGTTCGTCGTTGACCACCCTGGAGACCGTCTTGATGCCTACCCCGGCAAGGTCAGCAACGTTTTTCATCGTGGGCGGCCTGCGCGCAGGATCGGGTTGGGAACGATTAGACACCGTTGTCAAAGAAACACTCCTCAACTTCAATTAACACTTGACTGCATTGTGTGAGCTTGGTTACATGTTAGCTGACAACGTTGTCATGGGGGAATCACTCGCCATGAGCAGCCACAAAAAACAGGAGTTTCAATGTTGAGTTCCAAAGCTTCGAGGTCGGCAAAGACCCGCCTTCTTGCCGCTGGTGCAGTACTGACGCTGGGCGCGCTAAGCCTGACTGCCTGCGGCGGCGGCTCCTCGCCTTCGTCCAGCGCGGGCAGCGATGAAAAGATCGGCGTTTCGCTGATCGTGAAGACCACGTCCAATCCGTTCTTTGTGTCGATGCAGGATGGCGCCAAAAAGGCTGCCGAAGCTGACGGCGTTGATCTGAAGCTTGCTGCAGGCAAGGCCGATGGTGACGAGGACACCCAGATCCAGGCCATCGAAAACGCGATCTCCAAGGGCGATAAGGGAATTCTCATCACCCCCAACGGCCCGTCCGTGGTGGATGCCCTGAAGAAGGCCAAGGACGCCGGCTTGTTCGTCATTGCCCTGGATACCCCGCCGGACCCTGCCGACGCCGCTGACATCACGTTTGCCACGGACAACTTCGCCGCCGGTGAGCTGATCGGCAAGTGGACGGCCCAGCAGCTGGCGGGCAAGAAAGCTGTGATCGCACTTGTGGACCTCTTCGATGACAAGGTTGTGTCCGTTGACTATAACCGTGACCAGGGCTTCCTGACCGGCATGGGCATCGACACCGCCGACAAGAAGAAGAACGGCGACGAAGCCAAAACGGGCAAGTACACCGGCGGCAAGGGCGGCGAGTACGAAATCGTCGGCAGCCAGGCTTCCCAGGGCGCCGAAGACGGCGGACGTACTGCCATGGAAACCCTGCTGGCCAAGAACCCCAACATCAACGTCGTCTACACGATCAACGAGCCTGCAGCTGCCGGTGCCTTCGAAGCACTGAAATCCGCGGGCAAGGAAAAAGACGCCCTGATCGTCTCCGTTGACGGCGGCTGCTCAGGCGTGAACAACGTCAAGTCCGGCGTCATCGGCGCCACGGCACAGCAGTACCCGGTGAAGATGGCCGAGCTTGGCGTCAAGGCCATTGTCGACCTCGCAAAGACCGGCAAGAAGCCCGCCAACTCCGAGGGCCTGGACTTCTTCAACACCGGAGTGGAGCTCGTCACGGACAAGCCCGTGGACGGCGTGAAGAGCATCACCACCACCGACGCTTCCCAGATCTGCTGGGGCAAGTAAGTTCAGGAGCAAGCTAAAGTGACCCAGCAACAGACCGCCGGCCCCCCGAGCGCCGGGCACGCTGACCTGGCCGAGGAATTCCTTGACCGCCAAACGCCGCTCAGCAGAATCCGCAACATCCTCCACCGCTACCCCGCCCTCAGCCCGGCCATTGTCCTGCTGATCGCGGTGGTGGTCTTCGGACTCCTCAACGACCGCTTCCTGCGGGTGGAAAACCTTTCCCTGATCACCCAGCAGGTCGCCGTCGTCGGAACCCTGGCCATCGCCCAAACCCTCATCATCCTGACCGCCGGAATCGACCTTTCCGTCGGCGCCGTCATGATCCTGTCCTCGATGGTGATCGCGCAGATGGCCGTCGGCAGCGGAGTCCCCGGCCCGCTTGCCCTCATCGCCGGGCTGATCGTAGGACTTGGTGCAGGCGCCCTGAACGGTTTCCTCGTGACACGATTCCGGCTCCCGCCGTTCATCGTCACGCTGGGAACCCTGAACATCTTCATCGCCCTGACCCTGCTCTACTCCGGCGGCAGCACCGTCCGCGGATCCGCCATGCCGGGTGTGCTCACCTGGCTGGGAAGCACCTTCCCGATCGGGCCAGTCCGTATCTCCACTGGCGTCGTCATGATGCTCCTGCTCTACATCGCCGTCGCCTTCATCCTGGGCAAAACCGCCTGGGGACGGCACGTCTACGCAGTGGGCGATGACAAGGAAGCAGCCCGGCTGGCCGGTATTCCCGTCAACCGCGTCCTCATGAGCGTCTACCTTGCCGCAGGCGCAGTCCTTGCCGTCGGCGCCTGGATCCAGATCGGCCGTACCAACGCCGCAAGCCCCAACGCCGGCGTCGATCTGAACCTGGACTCCATCACCGCCGTCGTAATTGGCGGAACCAGCCTCTTCGGTGGCCGCGGCTCCATCTGGGGTTCCTTGCTCGGAGCACTGATCGTCGGCGTCTTCCGCAACGGACTCTCACTCGCCGGTCTGGATGTCCTCTACCAGACCCTCGCGGTGGGCATCCTGATCATCATTGCCGTGTCCGTCGATCAGTGGATCCGAAAGGTCAAGTCATGACCATGACTGAATTTGCAGCCTCACAGACCGAAACCCGCGAGCCCATCCTTAAAGCCAGGAACCTCGTGAAGACCTTCGGCCGGGTGGTTGGCCTCGACGGCGTCAACCTGGACCTCTACCCCGGCGAAGTCCTGGCCATCATCGGCGACAACGGTGCCGGCAAGTCCACGCTCATCAAGTGCCTCACCGGCGCCGAAGTTCCGGACACAGGAGAAATCTTCGTGTCCGGTCAGCAGGTGCACTTCAAACGGCCACAGGACGCCCGGCTTCACGGCATCGAAACGGTCTACCAAAACCTGGCCGTCTCACCGGCCCTGGATGTCGCCTCGAACCTGTTCCTCGGTCGTGAAGAGCGCCTTCCCGGGCCCCTGGGGAGCCTGTTCCGGATCCTCGACACCAAGGGCATGCGCAGGAAGGCCAAGGAAGAACTCACCCGGCTGGGCATTTCCACCCTGCAGGACGTCACCGTGCCGGTAGAGAACCTTTCCGGCGGCCAGCGCCAGGCAGTCGCCGTCGCCCGCGCCGCGGCCTTCGGATCCAAGGTGGTCGTCCTTGACGAACCGACGGCGGCACTGGGCGTCCGTGAATCCAACCAGGTACTGCAGTTGGTCCGCGACCTCCGCGACCGCGGCCTGCCTGTCATCCTGATCAGCCACAACATGCCCCACGTGTTCGATGTCGCCGACCGCATCCACATCCAGCGCCTGGGCAAATGCGCGGCCACCATCACCCCGCAATCCCACACCATGACCGACGCCGTCGCCATCATGACAGGTGCAGCCAAAGCCTGACGGGCGCCGCCCACCTTCCGTTCCAGCACCGCACAATCCGCTCCAGCGGAACCCCCTTCTCCGTCCGCGGACCTGCCCACAGGTCCGCGGACGGATCCACACCCGGCCGACCAGCCGGCACCGACGAAAGAACCCAGATGCACAAGCCTCCCCCCGGCCCCTCCGCCCAAGACCAGCTGGATGTTGTTGTGATCGGCGAAGCCCTGATCGACATCGTTAATACCCCGGAAGGAACCATCAGCTATCCAGGAGGATCCCCGGCGAATGTCGCCTATGGCCTTGGCCGGCTCGGCGTATCCACGGGGTTGCTCACTGCAATCGGCGAAGACGACTACGGGAACGCCATCACCAACCATCTCCAGAGCGCAGGCGTTCGGCTCCTTCCGGGTTCAACGTCCCTTGAACGCACAGCCACCGCTACTGCCACGTTGGCGGCAGATGGCTCGGCCAGCTACGAGTTCGATATCGCCTGGGAGCTGGCTCCAGTGGCGCCCGCCATGGTCCCGAAAGTCCTTCACACCGGCTCTATCGCTACTTTCCTGGCCCCGGGAGCCTCCACCGTCCGCTCCCTTCTTGAGCAAGGACACAAGTCGTGCCTTGTCACGTATGACCCCAATATCCGCCCTGCCCTGCTTGGCAGCCATGCTGAAGCGAAGAGAGTCTTTGAGGACCTGCTCCCACTCACGGACGTCGTAAAGCTCAGCGACGAAGATGCCCACTGGCTCTACCCGACGTCGTCTCCGGACGAGGTCACGTCCCGCCTGCTCGCACATGGTGCACGCCTTGCCGTCATCACCCTCGGCGCTGACGGCGCCCTCCTCGCCACGGAGAGTGCGAAGCTCAGCATCCCTTCCGTGAAAACCGAGGTTGCCGACACCATCGGCGCCGGCGACTCCTATATGTCCGCCCTCATCTTCGGCCTTTTGGCAGAGGGCGAAGAGGGATTTGCGCCGGGAGCACTGGAAACCATCGGCAAAACTGCCTCGATGGCCGCAGCAATCACGGTCAGCCGCTCCGGAGCCAACCCACCCACCGTTTCGGAACTGCAGGCACGGCTGGACATGTCATCCAGCGCAAGGCTTCCTGTTTCACGGTAAGCACGGTCATTCTCCCGGTGGCCTGACTCTTCGATCAAACGGCTGAATCACGACGGCGGCTGGTCGCCCTTTCGGTTCCGAGGAACCAGCGGTTCCCTGGGAACCGTGGCGACCTGCCGCCGTCGTGCGTTTCCCCTCACAGGGACCTTTGACGTATCGCAGGTCACATCGTATGATTAATGAATCGATTCAAGACTCAAGTCGATCCACATGTAACCTTCACCATGCTGAATGAGCACCGCATTGTTCAGTCCTGGATTGGAAGAGTTTTTGTTCCTTGCCAACGACGACAAAGGAGTTCAGCGAATGACCGTCACGCACCGGAGGGATACCCCTTCCACCCAGGACGAGGCCATCGGCCGGAAGGACCCGAAGAAAGCGGCAATGAGCGGCTGGATCGGAAGCGCGCTGGAGTACTACGACTTCGCGCTCTATTCCCTGGCCGCGACGCTGCTTTTCCCAACGATCTTTTTCCCCACGGAGAACCCCACCGTAGGCATCATCGCTTCCCTGGCCACCTATGCCGTGGGATACGTGTCCCGCCCGCTTGGCGCAGTGGTCCTGGGTGCTTACGGTGACAGGCATGGGCGCAAGAAGGTCCTGGTCTTTGCAATGCTGCTCATGGGGTTCGCTACTTTCGCGGTAGGACTCCTGCCAACCTACGGCCAGGTGGGGCTTCTGGCTCCCGTCCTCCTGGTAATCCTGCGCTTGATCCAGGGCTTCGCCGTTGCTGGCGAACTCGGCGGTGCCAGCGCGATGATCGTAGAGCACTCCCCCGATGCCAGGCGCGGCTTCTTCGCGAGCTTCAGCCTTCAGGGCACGCAGGTGGGATCCATCCTCGCCACGGCTGTCCTCATTCCGCTCGCCGCCCTGTTGCCGGATGACCAGTTCCATTCCTGGGGCTGGCGGCTGCCCTTCCTCCTCAGCGCCGTCGTGATTTTGGCCGGCTACATTATCCGCCGCCGCGTGCAGGAGCCGCCCGCATACCTGGCGCAGTCGGAAGAGCCCGGCACCAAACGCCGGTTCCCCCTCGCAGACCTCCTGCGCACCCACCCGTGGGTCCTGGTCCGCTGCGTTGCAATGACGTTCACAAACGTCATCGGCATGGCCACCCTGATCTTCGGCGTATCGTTCGCCACCCAGAAGAGCTATGGCAACGGCTTCTCAAGCAGCGAATTCCTCTGGGTAACCATGGCAGCAAACGTGGCCGCAGTGCTGACTATCCCTTTGTTCGGGGCACTGTCAGACCGGATTGGCCGGCGGACACTCATGGTTGCAGGCGGCATAGCCGGTGGCTTGTTGACCATGGTGTACCTGTGGGCGATCGAACAGGGTAGCCTGCCGCTGATCTTCGTCTGCGTTGTCATCGTTCAGGGCATCCTGTTCCAGATGTGGAACGCCACCTTCGCCACGTTCTTCCAGGAGCAGTTCCCCATGCGGATGCGGGTGACAGGCTTCGCAGTCTCGCAAAACATCGGCCTCATGATCGCCTCGTTCTTCCCCAGCCTGTTCACTGCCATGGCTCCTCCCGGATCAGCGAACATCCCCATGGTCATCGGCCTGACCACTCTGGGCATCTGCCTCGTCTCGGCGCTGGCCACCCTGTTGTCTTCGGACACCAAGGGAAAGACTCTCGAGGACCTTGAGGCCCGCTAGCCTTGGCTCCGCCGGAAGCAGGGTTTCTCCGCCAACGCGGCCCGGATCAGGTCAGAGTTGGATGCCGGTATATTTGGTTTCCTGGTAGGCCTCAAGGCCTTCAATGCCCCCTTCACGGCCGAGGCCTGATTGTTTGGTCCCGCCGAACGGTGCGGCCGGGTTGCTGATGAGCCCGCGGTTGATGCCTGTCATGCCGGCATCAATCGCGTCCGCAACGCGCAGTGCCCTGGTCAGGTCCTGGGTGAAGATGTACGAAGCCAGGCCGTAGGGAGTGGCATTCGCTTCCACGACGGCTTCTTCTTCGGTGTCGAAGGTGTAGATCGCTGCGACGGGGCCGAAGATTTCTTCTTCCCTGATTCTGGCGTCGGCGGGAATGTTGGTTAGGACGGTGGGCTGGTAGTAGTAGCCGGGGCCGTCGATGATCTGGCCCCCAGTGAGGCAGGTTGCGCCCTTGGCGAGGGCGTCCACGACGAGATTGTGGACGGCGGCGCGTTGCTTGTGATCGATCAGTGGCCCTAGACCGGTGCCGGGTTCGTGGCCGTTGCCGACGTTGACGGCGGCGAGGCGCTCCGTGAAGCCTTTGGTGAACTTGGGAGCGATGCCGGCCTGGACATAGATCCGGTTGGCTGCGACGCAGGACTGACCACCGTTGCGGAGCTTGGCGAGGTAGGCCCCTTCGATCGCGGTATCGAGGTCCGCGTCGTCGAAAACGATCAGTGGTGCGTTCCCGCCAAGTTCCATGGAGGTGTTCACGACGTTCCGCGCGGCTTGGGCCAGGAGTACCCGGCCGACTTCGGTGGAGCCGGTGAAGGAGATTTTTCGGATCCGTTCGTCATTCATGATGGCGCTGATCAGATCGCGGGAGTTGCTCGTCACGACGACGTTCACTACACCGGCGGGCACGCCTGCTTCCTGGAGGACCTGGGCAAGCAGCAGGGAGGTAAGCGGGGTTTGGGCGGCAGGCTTGAGGATGGTGGTGCAGCCAGCGGCCAAGGCCGGGGCGATCTTGCGGGCGCCCATGGCCAGTGGGAAGTTCCACGGGGTGATCAGCAGGGAGGGACCGACGGGGCGTTTGGACACTGCCATGTGGTAGTTGGAGCCAGGTTCGACGCCGAACTGGCCTTCGGTGTGGCTCCGTCCGGCGGATTCTGCGAACCAGCGGAAGAACCCTGCGCCGTAGTCTACTTCGGATTGGGCTTCGGCCCAGGGCTTGCCCATTTCATCCACGATCAAGCGGGCGAAATCGTCGCGGCGGGCGACTATGCCCTGATACGTTCGGGCGAGGATGTCGGCACGGTCCCTTGCCGGTGTTGCTGCCCAAGCATCCTGGGCAGCGCAGGCGGCATCCAGTGCCAACGCACCGTCTTGGATAGAGCCGTCGGAAACGTGCGCCACCGTTTCGCCGCTGGCGGGGTTGATGACCGGCAGCGTGGCTCCTGTGCCGGATGATATCCATTCCCCGCCGATTAGCAGCCGGGTTTCAATGAGGTTCAGGGTCGTTCCAGTACTCATGGGCATTGCTCCACTTTCAGACGTTGTTTGGGAAGGGGCGCAGGGCCCGACTGATGCCGCGCCCTGCGGGGGGCCTAGAAGGCGGTGTATCCGCCGTCTACCGGGAGCGTCGCTCCGGTGATGTAGGACGCTTCCTTGGATGCGAGGAAGAGGATGGCGTCGGCGATCTCCTCGGGGGTGGCGAGGCGTTGGAGCGGAATTTGGCCCTCGCGCTGGCGGCGATAGGCCTCGGGGTGGGGCCTGCGCTGGATTGATGCTTCGATGACCGGAGTAATGGTTAGCCCCGGAGCGACAACGTTGACGCGGATGTTCCGTGGAGCCCACTCGATCGCGGCGCCCTTGGCGAGCATGATCAGGCCGCCCTTGGCCGCGGAGTACAGGACCTGGCCAGGCATTCCGACCATGCCCAGCCGTGAACTGACCAAGACGAAGGAGCCTCCCGCCGCGGGCATCAGTGGTGCGAAGTGCTTCATTACCAGGAAGGCGCTGAGCAGGTTGCTGTGGAGCACATTCTTTGCATCGTCATGGTCCATCTCCGTCAGCGGGCCGGTGACTTGCAAGCCGTGGTTAATGACGACGACGTCGACCGTGCCGAACGCTTCGGCGGCCTGCCGGGCGAGGCTTTCGACAAAGGCTTCGTCGTTAAGGTCTCCCGGGACGTACAGGTCATCTGTGTGCGGGGTATCGAGGTGCTCCCTGCGGCCGGTGAGCAGCAGGCGGGCACCTTCGCGACGGAAGTGCGAACTCACCGCCTCACCGATTCCACTGCTGGCTCCTGTCACCACGGCAGTGGTTTTGTCTAATCTCAAGTCAGTCACTCCATCGTGAGGTTGATTGTTCGATGTGGGTTGGGGGCGAAGGCCCGTCCCCCAGCGATTAATTGAGGAATCCGCGCGCGTCCACCGGCCACCGTTCCAGTGGCGCTCCGGTGCTGTCGGTGACGATGTACTCCTCGAAATTGACCACCACCGGGCAGACGTGGTTTGGCACCACGGGTAGCACGCTCCCGACGCGCGGACGGAATCCGTCCCCGGGCAGAGGAAGGAAGCCGTGGTACTCGTTGTGGGTTTTGACGTGTGGTCTGACGTCGAGGTTCTGCTGGGTTGCGAACGCCTGCATCCGGTCGATGTTGTCCTGCATCACGTCGGACAGCACGATTGGTGAGGGCGTATCGATCCGATCTACGAGCGTCCCCAGAGCTTGCTGAATGCGGTTCACGCTGTGTTCCTTATTCTTCATGTCCTATGCCTCCGTGCAGACCATCTGGATCTCGACCGGGCTCCTGCGCGGCAGGCCGGCAACACCGATCGCAGTACGGGCGTGCCGTCCGTTTTCACCCAGCACCCCGATGAGCAAGTCACTGGCTGCATTGGCGACCTGCGACTGCAGGCCGAAGTCCGGTGTACTGGCCACAAAGACGAGCATCTGCACGATGCGGACCTTGTCCAGGTCGCCCACTGCTTGGACGGCGGCAGCAAGTGCGTTGAGCGCTGCATGGCGGGCAAGCTCCTGGGCTGTTTCAAGCTCAACCTCGCGGCCGACGATGCCGGTGCCCAGAAGTTCGCCGTCTTCGTACGGCAGTTGGCCTGAGATATAAATGCTGGAGTCCACCGAGCGGTGTTGAAGGTAGTACGGGTTGTGAGCGAGGCTGGGCAATTTCAAGCCGAAAGCACGCAACCGGTCATATGGCGAGCCGGACACGCCATTGGCGACCAGCCCGATGCGAGAATCAGCCGGGGTAAAGGGAAGACTCATATCGACGCTTTCACTAGCTGTGGGAAGAGGACTGTCCGGCCGGGGAAACCTGCATACTGTGGACGCTCATGAACCGTTCCGGACGTACGAAATCCAGGCCGTCGAACGTCTGTAATCCGAGTGCCTCCCGGGCTGCGATCTCGCCATATCCAGTGGCCATTTTGAAGCCCCCGCCGGAGAACCCGGTGGCGCAGTAGACCCGGCTACCGGCGTCCAAACGCCCGAGCAGCGGGTTTCGGTCGGTAGTGAAGAGGTCCGGGAACGCATCCGAGCGGACGATGTTTGGATACAGACCGGGGAAGAACTCACTCACCGTTTCGGTCGTCTCCGCAACCTCTGCCGGAGTAAGTTCCCTGGGAACCGCATCCGGGTTCCATGTAGGCGTTGGCCGGAAATTCAGCGTTGCCTTGACGGTGACCCCGTCAACTGCTGGTGCACCATACATGGATCGGTCTCCGGAGAGCCGCACGAAGACGGGGAACCGTTCTGGAGAGAAGAGTGCGGGATTTTTCGCGACGAACCATGTGAGGAAAACCCTGTTGGGTTGGGTGTGTGCCTGGAGCGACTCCGGCATGAGCTTCTGTGACCAGCCGCCGGACGCCACGATGACATTCTCGAACGTCCAGGACTTGTCCCCGGAGGTCACCACAACGCCGTCTACGGTTTCCCGGATCCCGTCTACCGGGGTGTTGGTTAGTATTGTGGCACCGTTGGCCTCGGCTGCGGAGATCGCAGCCGTGACGGCCCGGTCCGTCCTTAGAGCGCCACCGTTGGGGTCGAATACAGCGATATCGTCCGAACGCAGGTTGTGCTGCGGGTACCGCTCGGCCATCTCGGCATGGGAGAGAATCTGGTGCGCGACTCCGGTCACCCGCGCCGACTCGAGTAGCTGTGTAATGTACGGGCCATTCGCCGTGCCAATGTAGATTCCGCCGCAGCGCA
This sequence comes from Arthrobacter sp. 1088, assembly GCF_031455315.1. NCBI lineage: Bacteria > Bacillati > Actinomycetota > Actinomycetes > Micrococcales > Micrococcaceae > Arthrobacter > Arthrobacter sp. 1088. The sequence goes on along the minus strand of NZ_JAVDSM010000010.1, from coordinate 92,592 downwards.
AAAGGATGTCCTGTCCGGTTTCGTCCTCAAGCTCGGCCCAGAGCCGTTGGGAGCTGTGCAGGATGGGGTTGAAGCCCGGATTTAGGTTGAGCATTCGGAACAGGCGGGTGTCTCCGCCAACGGCGCTGCGTCCGTGGGCAGGGAGCTGCGCTTCGAAGCCGACCACCGAATCGGACAGCCGGGAGGCCTGCCAGAGGGCCATACTGCCAATGGTGCCGAGGCCGATGACGGCCAATTTTCCATCTGTCATTTCAGAGCACTTTCTCGAGGAAGGACTGGGTGCGGGACTCTTGCGGGTTGGCGAGGACTTGCCGGGCGTCGCCGCGTTCGACGACGTAGCCGTCGTCCATGAAGATCAGGGAGTCGGCCACTTCGCGGGCGAAGCCCATCTCGTGGGTGACCACCACCATGGTCATGCCCTTCTTGGCCAGCTCTTTCATGACTGTCAGGACTTCTCCGACCTTTTCGGGGTCCAGTGCAGATGTTGGTTCATCAAAGAGCATGATCTCCGGGTCCATGGCCAGGGACCGTGCGATCGCCACGCGTTGCTGCTGCCCACCGGAGAGCTCGGCCGGGTATCGGTCACCAAACGCGCCGAGCCCGACGCTTGTCAATAGTTCCTGGGCTCGTTTGGCTGATTCCTTCTTGTCCGCGCGCTTGACCAGGACCGGTCCGGACATGACGTTCTCCCGGGCGGTCATGTTCGGAAACAGGTTGAAGGACTGGAAGACCATGCCAACCCTGGTGCGCTGCTGGGCCAGCTTCTTCGCTGGCAGGGCGTGGTAGGCCTTATCGGTTTCGTAGTAGCCGAAGTCCTCGCCGTTGACCTTCAGGACACCGGAGTCCACGGTCTCAAGACCGTTGATGCAGCGAAGGATAGTGGACTTTCCCGAGCCGCTGGGGCCGATGATGCAGCAGATCTCTCCGCTGGCGATCTCCAGGTCGATGTCCTTCAGGACTGTCTTGGGCCCAAAGGACTTTCGGATTTTCTGGGCAAGGATAGTGCCGTCGGTGTTCATCGGGCGATACCTTCCGGGTCTGTCAGGACAGCGGGTTTCGACTTCCGCGGAAGCCGGGCGGTTGCGCGGGAGTACTTCTGTTCGAGCTTGGACTGCGGGTAGCTCAGCAGCAGGGTCATGACCAGGTACCAGAGGCTGGCCACGATCAGCAGCGGGATGGTCTCAAAGGTGCGGGCGTAGATCAACTGGGTGCTCTGCAAAAGCTCGGCCACGCCGAGGACGCTGACCAGCGACGTTTCCTTGAACATTCCGATGAACTGATTGCCGGTTGCCGGAATGATGGACGGCATAGCCTGAGGGATGATGACCTTGCGCATCCTCATGGATGCGCTCATTCCGAGCGAGTCGGCGGCCTCGAGCTGGCCCTTGCCAACCGCGGAGAAGCCGCCGCGGATGATCTCGGCCATGTAGGCAGCCTGGTTGAGGGTAAGGCCCACGAGTGCTGCAGTGATCGGGCCCATGATCGTGTTGACGTCGATGACAGTGCTGATGTCAGTGAACGGGATCCCGATGCTCAGGTTCGGGTAAAGGGCGGAGATATTGAACCAGAAGATCAGCTGCACCAAGACCGGGGTACCCCGGAACAATGTGATGTAGAGTCCGGCTGTCATGGAGACCGGCTTCACATGCGAAGCCCGCATGATCGCAAGGGCCAGCCCGAGCAAGGTTCCCAGTGCCATGCTCGCAACCGTGAGGAAGATCGTGAGCATGAGCCCGCGCAGGATCGTCTCAGCGAAGAAGTACTTCCCAACGATCTCCCACTTGAAGTTGGAGTTTGTCAGGACGGAGGTGAGAATCCCGACGCCGACGAGGATGCTTAGGATCCACCCTGCATATTCGGAGCGGGTCCGAAGCCGGAGCCGTGGCTTGAGGGCTGCATCAATGCTTCCCATGGCAGCTTTGTTTCCTTTGTCGATTGCCGTTGTCATTCAGGCACCTGCTAGTTCAGCTTGGCGTCGGTGATGGCGCCAAACTCGAGGCCCCAGGTTTTGAGCGCCTCTTTGTACTCCGGGTCCCCGAGGATCGATTGGACTGCTGCCTGGATTGCCGGGGTCAGCGGCGAGCCCTTCTTCAGCGCAACTGCCGTGATGCCGGTTCCCCCGACGTTGAGGGGAGGGGTTAGCATCTGGAAGGAGCCCGGCTGCTGCGTCTGTGCCCAGGCGAGTGCCGTGGTGTCGTAGAGGATGCCGTCGATCCGCTTGGAGTGCAGCTGTACCAGGGCTTCCTGGATGTTGGGCAGCGTCACAGCGTTGATCGCGGGCTGTCCCTTGGAGGTGCAGGTCATCTCGTTCAGGGCCGGAAGGCGCAACAGTTGGCCGGTGGAACCCTGGGTGACGGCGATGTTCTTCCCACACAGGGTCTCGTTCGTGAGTTTCTGCGGGTTTCCGGCGGTCACCCCGATGGAGCTGCCAGCCTTGAAGTAGTCGATCATGTCCACGACCTTGAGCCGGTCCTCGGTCTTGGCCATGGTCGAAACCGTGAAGTCGAAGCGTCCGCCGTCAAGGCCCGGAATGATGGTGTCGAACTTCGTGTCCTCGAACTTCACCTTTACGCCAAGCTTCTTGGCAATAAGCCGCGTGATGTCCGGGTTGAGGCCGATCGGGGTTTTGTTGTCTTCGGCAAGGAAGACGGTCGGCGGGTAGTGCAGGTCCGCGGCCACCGTGAGCTCGCCCTTGTCCTTGTAGGACTTCGGCAGGAGGCTCACAGCCTTCGGATCTGGCTGGACACCCTCCGAGATATCCCTCAGGCCCAGTTCGGTGGGGCTGGCGGAAGGTTCACTACTGGCGGCGTTGCCGCATGCGCTCAAGCCAATAAGGAGGGCCAGTGCGGCCACAGCGGCGTGGACCTTGTTTTGTGTCTTCATCGTGTTTTCCTTGGAATTTCTTTGGGTTGGGATGGTGGGGTTACAGGAAAGGCGTGCAGTGGTGCCCGCTGGACGCGGTAATGAACGGGACGGGGCCTTGCGTCACCTCACGGGTTCGCCGTCGAGGTCTGGACCGCAAGGAGCCGGTCAGGGCTTATGAGCGGGATCGTGTTGTCACTGGCGCCTTGAAGGGCGTAGTCCGCGGCGATTTCGCCGAGCGCAGGTGCAAGCTTGAACCCATGCCCGGACAGGCCCGTGAGGACGCTAATGCGGTCCTCACTACCAAGCCGCCCAACGATCCCGTGGCCGTCCTGGGTGTAGCCCTCCATGTAGGCGGCGACCCGGACAGGATCCGGATAGAGTGCCGGGAAGGAATCGGCGACGAGTTGCCTGAATGCCGTTATTTCGTCGACGGGGACTGTCCGGTCGAGGGCGTCGGGGTCAGCCACCAGACGGTTGACGGTGCCGGACAGGCCTAGTTTCAGCCCGTTTCCGTCCATCGCCGGCAGTCCATAGAACTCTTCAGGCGTTGTGCGTATGAAGCATGGGAAGTTGGCCGGATCAAATGCCCCGCGTTCCTTCGTGACGAACCACGCTGATACCGCCTTGCGAACCTGCACGAGTGGCGCGAGTTCCGGAAACAGCTTCGCCGCCCAGGGGCCGGTAGTGACTACAACGTGGTCGTATCGCTCGCTTCGTCCATGGGCGCTGACCCAGACCCCGCCGTTCTTGACTTCCACCCCTTCGACCGGGGTGTAGGTGCGTAGTTGGGCGCCCAGCGACTCAGCCCGGTACGCGGCCTTCAGCACCGCAAGCTCAGGGCGAAGATAACCTGCTTCACGGTCAAGGACAACGGCGTCCCCCTCGTGGAACGGATGGTGCGGCCAGCGGGTGCGTGCCTCGTCGAGCGGAATGATGGAGGCGTCGACCCCGAACTTATCGATTGAGTTGCTGACGTTGGCCATCTGCGATGAGGACTCCCCCAGCATGAGATTGCCGGCAAGTGTGAGCAGATTGGTGCCTGTTTCACCCTCGAGTTGTTGCCAGAGTGCCTTGGCAGTTCGAAGCAACGGCACGTATTCAGGGTCTTCGAAGTAGGCGGTGCGGAAGATACGGGATTCGCCCGCATGGGCGCTACGGTCATGGGCAATTCCGAACTGCTCGTACCCGACTACATCCACGCCCCGTGAAGCCAGGCGCCAGGCGGACATGCTGCCCGCGGTTCCGAGCCCGATGACGGCCACTCTCTTCTTGGTGGTGCTCATTTCTTAAACCTCCTGGGTTAGGACCATCACGAGTCCGTCCGCGGCGATCGCGGGACTCGTGGTGATGATCATGGGTATCCCGGCTTGATTCGCCCTTACTTCGTGGATGACGTCGCCGAAAAGGTCACTGACCTGTCCAAGAAGCCCGCCCTTGGAGACAGGCTTGCCAAGTTCGACGGTCGGTTGCCACCAACCACCCACCGGCGAGCGAATCCAACTCCACCCTTGCTGGTGCTCGGTCTGGCCACGGGTCTGCTCCACGTCATAGGGGAGCATTCCCAGGGTCGCAGCCACATTACGCAGGCCCATGACATGAATGGCGACAGCCTTGGGGTCGATGATCCCGCTGCCTCCTGCCTCAGCGGTGATCGCCGGAATACCGGCATCTGCGGCAGCAGAACTCGTGGTGCCGGTTGTGACCCGCGCGTCGGAAGGCTGCCTGATCACATGCTGGGTCCCGTACGCCACCGCGATCCGCCGCGCAGCCTCACCCACGGGTGACTCGTCGTAAATAACTACCGGCTCAATAGCTTCCGGCAGATCTCCGGAATGCAGGTCTATGACGTAGTCGGCTCCCCGGATGAAGCGCTCGAACACATGGTGTGCCAGCACGTCCGAAAAGCTGCCCTTCGGGTCGCCGGGAAAGCACCTGTTCAGATTCTTGCCATCCACTGGAACGACGAAGGGCGTTCGGCCCATGTAAGCCGGGACGTTGACCACGGGAACCGCGGTGATGATCCCCCTCAGTTCCGCAGGATTGACCTCCGAAACGAACTCCCGCAGGGCAGCCATGGCCGCGTACTCACAGCCATGGACCCCTGCGAGAACCGTCAGCCGAGGCCCGGTCTCCCGGCCATGGATCTCGATGTACGGCACATCCAAACCGCCGCCAGGGAGAGCAGGGATGTGGAAGTGGCCGCGAATCACGGGCTCTTGGCTTCCGAAGCCACCATGCATTTGGGTGTCCTATCCGACCGAAGTGTCGGACAATCGTGTCCGACATGATTGTTTGATACTATCGTTTGGTGATCTAGTGTCAAGGCCCACTCCAAAGTGCGGGTGGCTGCCATTAGCCGATAGGGGTGTGAGCGCAATGGAGAGTCAACCTTCCTCTGAGCCAGCAAGGACGTCTCTCGCGAGAACGCTTGCGCCTCGGGTTGCGGAGCGAACAACACTCGTGGATCAAGTGGCGCACCGAATCAGGAGGGAAATCATCCTGGGGACCCTCGACCCCGGCCGGCATCTTGTGGAAAAGAGGCTCGCCGAAGATCTGTCTGTAAGCCGCGGGACAGTCCGCGAGGCCCTGACGCGCCTTGCCGCAACCGGGCTGGTCGAATTCTCGCCGGGTTCGGGTAATAGGGTTCGATACTTCAGCGATGGCGACATCGCCGAGATCGGGGAAGTCTTCGCAGCGCTCGAAGGGCGGGCGGCCATGCACGCGGTACTTCCCCCGCCCGTGGAGGTTGAGAAAGAGCTAAGGCGCATCGCCGAGCGCATGCGGGGGCTTCGTCTGCCGGAGGACGTAGACGATCTCATGAGGTTGGACCGTGAGTTCCATGGAACGCTGATGAATCAGCAGCCAAAGACCAAACTGGTGGAGGCGTGGCAGAGTCTGGAGTCGCTTCTCGCGGTCATGATGGTGCCGATAATGCGGCGCGGCGTTGGTACGGCCGACAGCCAGGCGGACAGGCATCTCCTGCTGGTCGACGCGGCAATGAGCGGGGAGCCCGAACTGCTCATCAAGGGTCTCGAAGAGCACTACTACCAGATCTAATATCTGGATACAGCGAACGGCCTCTCATGGTTCACAAGAGGCAGCTTGAGGTCCGCTAGCTGGACGACGCTTGGGTCGCCCGCCTCCGCAGCCATGCACTGCGCACCTGTTCACGGAGCGTCTTTTGGCTGCGACGGCTGACCAGGACCACGCAAGCGACGGCGGTCAAAAGGACTACCACCCCGCCGGATGCCACAGCCCAGCGGGCTCCGAATTCCGTGCCGATCCAGCCCATGAGGGGTGCTCCGATTGCCGTGCCGCCTTGCAGGATGGCCAAGTACAGGGCGAGGACGCGTCCACGGAATTGCGGCTCCACGGACAACTGGATGGTGGTGTTGCAACTGTTCAGGAACGTGATGGACGCCAGCCCTACCGGAACAAGTACTGCTGCATATATCCAGAACGTCGGCGAGATACTCGCCAGGATGGTGAAGGCGCCAAGGCTCATTGCGCCGCCGAGCATGAAACGGAGCCTCGGGCCGGACCTGCGGGCCGCCAGCAAAGCACCCCCGAGTGTTCCCACGGCCATGATGGAGCCAAGGAGACCAAACTCCTCCGGCCCCATGCCAAACTCCGCCGTGGACATCAAGGAGTTCGTCACCTGGAAGTTCATGCCAAAGGCACCCAACAGCCCCACCATCAGCAAAATGAGGACCAGGTCAGGGCGTTGGCGCACGTACTGCAGGCCTTCGGTTAATTGGTGCTTGCCGCGGGCCACTGGCGTTGCCGGCTGCAACTCGGCGGCCTTAACCCGGGAGAGGGAAACGATGACGGCCACAAAGCTCGCTGCGTTGAGAAGGAACACCGGACCCGTGCCGATCCACGCAATGAGCACTCCGGCGATGGCAGGGCCGGTCAGCCTGGCGCTGTTGAAGGACGCAGAGTTCAGCGCCACGGCATTGGAGAGCTTCTCCGGGCCAACAAGTTCCGACACGAACGCCTGACGGGCCGGGCCATCGATTGCGGCAGCCAGTCCCAAGGCAAGGGCGGCGAGGTAGACGTGCCACAACTGGGCCACGCCCGTTACCACCAGAAGGCCAACGATCAGCCCGCAGATTCCCATGGCCGTCTGGGTCCAGAGGAGGATCACGCGCTTTCGGTATCGGTCGGCCAGGACGCCCGCATACGGCCCAAGAAGGAGCATGGGCAGGAATTGCAGCGCCGTGGTGATGCCCACTGCGGTTCCGGAGTGATTCGTGAGGACCGTCAGGACCAGCCAGTCCTGTGCCACCCGCTGCATCCAGGTGCCGACGTTGGACACCAGCGCACCACCAGCCCAAAGCCGGTAATTGGGGCTCTCGAGGGCACGGAACATGGCACTCACTTGGCGCTCATCTCCTGCATGATGCGCGCGGCCCGGCTGAGCGTCAGCCGATCCTCCGCACTGAGTCCCGCTACGCGCTGGGCCAGCCAGGCAGTCCGCTGGCTGCGGGCCTCGGCCAGGACTTCCTGGCCCGCCGGAGTAATGCTGATGTGGACCTGCCGGCCGTCTTCGGGGTTGGCCTGCCGTGACACGAAACCTTGCCCGGACAGGGCGTTCACGATCCGGGTCATCGACGGTGCCTGGACGTGCTCCAGCTCGGCCAGTTCCCGTAACGTCTGCGAACCGGAGTTGAGGTGGGCGAGCACCGTGTACTGCCCAGGGGTAATCACCTCGCCGGTCGCTTCGATTCGCAGCCTGCGTGATGTTCGCATCACTGCGGTTCGAAGATCAATGGCAAGGACGTCGGCTTGAATCTCCGCCGGTCCGTCGTCGATAGCTGCGCTCACAGGGAGACGCCTCCTGAGGTTTGGCATAATAGTTAGCAGTGCTAATTAGCTCCGCTAACTATTATGCTCCTCCCCCGGCGGCCTGTCCACGGAATGTGATCAGGCCAATGCCACAGTCACGCCCTGCTATGGACCACCTCTTCGTTGACCGACGAGCCCGGGGCGGCGGCGAACTCCTCCACCAGTTTCCGGGCGCCGCGCACTGCGATGGCCACGCTCATCAGGGTCGGGTTCATGGCAGTAGCCGTCGGAATCAGCGCGTTCCCACCGACCACCAAATTTCCGTAGCCCCATACACGTGACCATGGGTCCGCAACGGACGTACCGTCGTCGGATGCGCCCATACGCATAGTCCCCTGGTAGTGGAGGCTGGAGCCGTTTGGCATGAGCCGCGGTTCTGCTACGAAGACCCCCAGCGCCTTGCCCGCCCGGAGCAGCCGTGCGGTGGCATCTTCGATTTCAACGTGCTCCCTCTCGGTGAGGGCGTAGCTGATGGTCATGTTCGGGAAACCGCGATAGTCCAGCTCGTTGTCGTCAAAAGTCACGCCGTCCTCAAAACGCGGGTGCTTGCGCATGCCATAGCCCATATTTACGTAGCCCCAGCGGTTCCGTGCGTAAGGAGCATCAGGGGCCATGGGGAACGGTGTTGTTTCGGAATACATGACCTGGACGGAGAAGGGATGCTCCGGTTCGGAGAAGGGGATCCGGTTGACGGCAGCCACGGGATCGGCTGGGTTCTGGGCGCGCCGTGCAAGTTCGGCCTCCAGATCCGATTCGCTCGCAAACCGTTCCATCTTCTCCGGATCAAGGGCGACTGTGGAGATGACCACCGGATGTTCCGTGAGGTAGTGGCCCAGCGCGGCAGGCCGAACGCCGGAAGCCCACAGCAGTTGCGGCGACCGGAATGCATCCGCGGCCACCACGACTACGTCTGCCGGGACAAAAGTGGTTTCTCCCGTGCGAAGGTTTTCCACAGTGACACCGGTGGCCCGTTTTCCCTCCGTTTCCACCCGGCGTACCAGGGTGAGATCACGGAGTTCGAAGCGCCCGGACAACGGAGACCCGGGATCGATGAGTGGACCGAGGACAACATCGGCACCTGCCCATCGCATGGAACCGTCAGGCTGGGGATCGCCCGCGACGGGCAGGGTACCCACCCCATAACCCTCCGGGAGCTCGCCGGCGAACTCTTCTTCCAGGAGCGACCGAATGGCGGCCCCGACTCCCGAATCGGCGAACGCTGCGCTCTGCACATGGAGGAGGCCCTTCGCCGAGGTGATGAGGTTCTCCCACTCGTCGTCGGCGATGAACGGGATCTTCTCGCTGAAAGCCGGCGACGGCGTTGCGCATGTCCAGTGCGCCCCCTGCCCACCGACGTTGGTCGCCGCCGCTGCGGCCGGGAAAGTTTCGGCGTGGGCCGACCCCGGTCCGCCGAAGTCAAGGAGGTGGGTACCTTGGCGGGCGGTGAACATGCCTTCAGTCACGGTCCCGGCAGGAATACCCAACGACTCCCGGAACGCGCCGGACTGCGGCCCCTGCGACATCTCCCGTGCCCTGGCCTTCTGATCGGGGTCGGCAATGTTGCGGACGCTTTCGCCTGGCCGGCCGGTCAACTGCGGGCCGGCTTCAAACATGATCACGTGGGCGTCGGGGGTGCCTTCAACCAGCAACCGTGCGTACGTTGAGCCGATCGGCCCGCTGCCAACAATGGCAATGGTCGGATTCTTGGACATTGTTTCTCCTTGGTGCAAGGTCAGGCCGAAAGGGTTTCGGAGACTTCTGGGCGGGTGCTTTGTGGTTCGTCCGCCAACCGTCCTTGCGGCAGCAGGACGGCGGCGATGATGCCAATGGCATAGGTAACGGCGAGCGCGATGAAGATCGGAGAGAACACAGCCCCATAGATTCCCGCAACAACGTCCTGGGTTTCAGGCGGAGCCTGGTGAACGGCGTGGGGCGTGAGGTTCGCGGCGTCCATTCCTGCGGGGAGCAGCGCTGCGACGCCTGAACCAATGGTTCCGCCAATAATGGCGGTGGCTACGGTGGAGCCAACCTGCCGCACGAGGTTGACCGTTGCTGTGATGCTTCCGGTCTGGTTGGCCGGTGCGGCGCTTTGAACTACCGCAACAATGAGGCTCATGAACGATCCGGTCCCCATTCCAACGAAGCCCATGACGATCATCGGCACCCACAGGGGAAGTCCGATCGGCAGCCATGCCATGACAAACAGCCCTGCCGCCCCCATGCACGTCCCAATAATGGGAAAGATCCGATAGCGGCCGGTGCGGCTGGCAAGCCATCCGGTGAGGAGGTTGCTGACCAGCATGCCCAGGACCGTGGCTATGGGCACCAGCCCGGATACTGTGACGCTGATCCGGTAGGCCATCTGGAAATAGGTGGGCAGGTACGCGGTGATGGAGAAAAGCCCGACGCCGATAATCGCCGAGAGCGCGGTGCCGGCGGCTATGGTCCTGTTGGCGAAGAACCGCAAAGGGACGATTGGCTCGGGGGCGCGGCGCTCGATGATGAAGAAGGCCATCAAAGCCACAACACTGACGGCCAGGGCGCTGATGGCCTGTACACCAAGGCTTCGTTCGGCGGTCCATGTGACGCCGAGGACCAGGAAGACCAGGCCCAGCGTGAAGGCGCATGCACCGGCCACATCGTAGTGCCTCGGAATCTGGCCCCGCTCAAGTCGGGGAACCGCAATAAAGGCCAAAACCAAGGCAACAACGCCCACGGGGATGTTGATCCAGAAAACCCAGGACCAGCCCCAGTAGTCTGTGATCGCTCCGCCGAGGACGGGCCCTACCAGGATCGCAATTGGAAACGCCGCCCCGATGGCCGCCAGGTATCGCGGACGCTCACGCGGTGTGGTCACGTTGGCAACAATGGTCTGGGACATGAGCTGCAGCCCGGCTGAACTCATTCCCTGGATCACCCGGGATGCAACCAGCCAGGTGATGTCATCGGCGAATCCGCAGGCCAGGGATGCGAGCAGGAAGATCACCAGGGAAGCGAGAAAGACGCGTCGCGGCCCCAGCACGTCCCCGAGTTTTCCCAGCACGGGCAACAGGACGGTACTGGCGAGGGTGTATCCCACCACAACCCAGCTCATAAGCTCCAGGGCGCCGAGTTCCCCGGCGATGGTGGCAAGTGAAGTTGAGACCACCGTGTGGTCCAGTGCCCCCAGGAAGGACACGCTCAAGAGGGAGGCGACGAGGAACCGAAGTCTCAAAGTAGAAAGTGGCATGGGGTTTCTGCCCGAACGATCGGGCTGTCGACGCGACGGTCTGTGCCTCGGCAGCATCCTCACTGCCGAGAACGGATCCTGGTGGGGATCCCGACGCCACTTTCATTTTAGATCACACTTTGGTCTAAAAGCAACAAAAGATTGTTCTTCTTAGACTCTGGAGCGGGCGCGGTTTCGGTTCCTCGCTCGAGGCACAAGAGGGCCCTCGACGGCGGCACCCACCGTACCTGTCAACTCACCAATGCCTTCCACCACCATGCGCACTTCGTCGCCAGCAGTGAGCGGTGCAGGGTTAAGTTCGCCGCGGCGACCCCACAGTTCACCCAGGCATCCGCCATTGCCCACGGTGCCGGAGCCCAGGACATCGCCAAAAACCACCCTCGAGTTCCTCGAGGCGTAGGAGACGAGCTCGGGGAAGGTCCACCCCATATTGGAGACCAGGTCCTCCCCCACCCGTTCACCATTGACGAAGACCTCTGCCCTCAGTGCCAGGAATCCATCAGCGTCCACGTACGGTTCCAACTCATCCGCCGTGACGATCCACGGCCCAAGGCTGGTGCCAAAGTCCTTTCCCTTGGCAGGGCCAAGGCGGACCTTCATTTCCCTCGACTGGATATCCCTCGCGGACCAGTCGTTCATGATTGTGTAGCCGAAAATAGCTTCGGCAGCCCCATGGCCGGAAAGGTTGGCGCCTCCGGGACCACCCAGCACGGCAGCGATCTCCAGCTCGAAGTCGAGTCGCTGCGTCACCGGCGGAATGACAGGCTCACCAGGCCCCAACACCGTATGGGGATTCGTGAAATAGAACGTTGGCGCCTCGTACCACTCAGGCACCACTTCGCTCTTGCCGTCAACGGAAGCACTGACGCCTTCAACATGTTCCTCGAAGGCAACGAAATCCCTGATCGCCGCCGGAACCAACGGCGCAAGGAGCTGGACAGCGCCCAGCGGCCGTCCGCCGTCGTGGTTCACCCGACCGAACAGTTCACGGGCGCCTGCCAGACCGCGGGCCAGGACCTCTGCAACCCGCAGGCCATTGGGAAACGGTACTGCCTTGTCCCCAATGATGAAGCCCTCGCCAGTTTCGGCGCCGTCCTGCCAGCGCGCAATCTTCATGCCCGCACCCGCTGCGCCAACAATGCCTCGGCATTGCCGGAAAGGATCCTGTCAATCACATCATCCGGCAGCCCGGCGGCGCGGACCTCGGCAACAGGATCATCGGACCCCATATCGAACGGGAAATCGCTACCCATGAGGACCTGGGAGGGCCCCGCGACTTCCACGAGGTGGCGCAATGCCGATGGATCGTGGACCACCGTATCGAACCAGATCCGTCGCAAATAGCTCGATGGCTCATTACTGCAACCGTGGGCTTCCGGACGTACCCGCCAGGCGTGGTCGGAACGGCCGATGGCCGTTGGCAGATATCCACCGCCGTGGGCGGCGAGGATTTTCAGACCGGGGTGACGGTCCAGCACTCCCGAGAAGATCAGGTGCGAAAGTCCTACGGCGTTTTCGGCTGGCTGGCCCACGGTGTTGGACAGATAGAACTTATCCAGGCGCTCATCCAGGCTGCAGCCGAAAGGGTGCAGGAAGACCACGACACCCAACTCCTCCACCCGCGACCAGAGGGGTTCCAGCCGTTCATCGGACAACTCGACGTCGCCGGCAAACGAGGAAACTTCGATGCCGGCAAGACCCCTGCCGAGGATGGCGTCATCCACGCATTCCACAATGCGTTCCGGGTGCTGCAGCGGCACCAAACCCAGGCCGGTCAGCCGCTCCGGTGCCTGGGCGACGTGCTCCGCAACCAGGCGGTTGGCCTCTGTGGCGGTCCACACGGCGAGACCTTCTTCGGCCCAGGGATAGAAATGGTTCGGGGACGCACTGACCCACTGATGGTCCACCCCTTGCGCATCCATGGCACCCAGGCGGGCCTTCACATCTGTCAGCCGAGGGAACCGTTCGCCGATCATGCGTCCGGAAGCAGCGAGACTTTCGGGTCCGTTCCGTCGCGCCTCCAGGTCCGCCGCCGCTTTGAAAGCCTCAGGGGCACGCCGTTCAACCTCAGCCTGAAGAGAGGGCAGGAGCACATGGGCGTGAACATCGGTCGTCATGCCGGCACCGCCATTTTCTCCGCAATGCCGAAGAGCAAGCCCGGGGCGTCTGCGTCCTTCTTACCCTCGATCTGCCACTGGCCCAGCTGAACGGATGCATCCACCACAGCTTGGACGCGCGGAACCCGACGCTCGTGGAAGCTGTCCCAGAGCTTGTCATCGAGGGCATCCGAGCCAATCAGCAATTCAGCCAAAACCACAGCGTCTTCGAGCGCCTGTGCTGCACCCTGCGCGATGGTGGGCGGGCAACTGTGGGCGGCATCGCCGATGATCACCACCGGGCCCCGGTTCCAGCGGCCGGGCACCAGGTGCTTGGTGAACCACGTGTAGTTGACTTTCGCAGCCGAACCCAGATCTTCGCGGATGGAAGCCCACGGGCCGCCGTAGGCCATGGACTCCCCGCGCATGATGTTTACGGCTTCCTCATCCGAAACCCCGAAACGGTCTTGCGCCTTCTCGACCAGGAATGCGTACATCGTGTCCTCGCCCGTGGGCGTGTATCCGGCAATGTATACCGGTCCGCCGTAGTAGAGCTCACTGTGTTCCACTTCCTTGGGGCGGGAGACGAAGGCACGCCAGATGCCCATACCAGTGGTTTCGGGGGCGGTGTCGATGCCCATGAGTCCCCGAACAGAGGAATTAACTCCGTCCGCACCAATCAGGAGGTCGTAGCTTCCCGCAGGGGCCTCGTTGACGAAGACCTCCACCTTCTGGTCATCACGGACGTCAAATCCGGTGACCTTGGCTCCGAAGGTGACCTTCGCTCCGGCTTTTTCGGCGTGCTTCAGCAGGATGCCGGCGAGGTCGGGACGGTACATTCCCATGCAGGCGGGGTAGTCCGGTCCCCCGGTCTTCACCTCGGGGAGTTGGGCGATGACGGGCGCATCGGGTCCGGGAGCCCGCAAGGTCAGCCCTTCGAAAGCCATACCCTTCTTACGCACGTCTTCCCAGACACCCAGGGAGTCGAAGACGCGCAGTGCATTGCCCTGCAGCGTGATGCCCGAGCCCAGGGCGCTCAGTTCCGGCTTTACTTCAAAAACGTCGACGGCGACCCCCGCCTTTGCGAGCTGGATGGCGGCCGCCATGGCAGCAACACCGCTGCCGGCGATCGCTACCTTCTGGACTGCTGTCATGATTACCCCTTGGGTTGTTATCGGGTTGATTAGTGGATCGCGATGGGATTGATGGGCGAACCAACGGCACCTGTGATCGGCAAAGGAGCCGCGACGAGGAGGAACTCGTAGCGGCCGCGTTCACGACACTTCTCCGCGATGCCGTCCAGGTCCCACAACTCACCTACCGTGAGTCCCATGTTGGGAATGACCACCTGGTGAAGTGGCTGGAAGGCCGGAACATCAAACTCATTCGGACGGACTTCGAAGCCCCACGTGTCAGTGGCGATGGCCGCGATCTCGGTTCTGTGCAGCCAGCCGGCCGTCGTCAAGGAAAGTCCAGGCGCCGGGCCTCCGGCATAATCGCCCCAGCCATCCCGCTTCGCGCGGGTCAACTGTCCTGTCCTCACCAGCACGATGTCGCCCGTGCCAACAACACTGCTGGCTCCCTGGGCTTCGATGCAGGACTCCAGATCTGCCGTGGAGATCGCGTAGCCGTCCGGCAGCTCGCCCGTTTCCGGATGCAGGTGACGGCCTAGATCCAGCAGGACACCGCGGGAGACAGGAGCCGCCGCCGCGTGCTCGATTCCGGTGACAAGATCGCCGTCGCTCGTGACGACGTCGCCGGCCCTTCGCCCGTTCCAGGCGGCACCGTGGTCAAAGATGTGACCGAGTCCGTCCCATTGGGTGGAGCACTGAAGCGGCATGGAAATGACATCATCCGCACCGCCCAATCCATGGGGAAAGCCCTGCGTGCCCCGCTCGGCATCCGTTCCGGTGTCCAGCATGGTGTGCACCGGGTTGGTGCGCCGACGCCAGCCTTTTTGTGGCCCATTCATATCGAAGGGCTGGGATAGCGAGGTGACGTCGCCGTCCCGCACCAATGCAGCCGCTTGTTTCCGCTTGGCAGCGTCGATGAAGTTAAGCGTGCCGAGGACATCGTCTTCGCCCCACCGCCCCCAGTTCCGGTAGGCCTTGCCACGGCGGGAGATTTCGCCTTCGGGGTCGGTGCGGTCCAGCAGGTCGGGATTATCCAGGTTCATTGCCCCGCCCACCCTAGGCTTGCCCGGCTGCTTGGCTGGCGACTGGCTCGGCGACGCAGCGCACTACCTGCGTTCCAAGGCCCTGGATACTTCCTGTCATGACATCGCCGTCCCGGAGCAGCCTTCCCCAGTGGGCACCGTTGCCCGCCGGGCTTCCGGTCAGCAGGAGGTCCCCCGGCAGGAGCGGCATATTCTGCGAAGCGGCAGAGACCAGTGCCGGGATATCAAAGAGGAGGTCATCGGTTGTTGCGTCCTGCATGACATCACCATTGAGTTCAAGCCGCACCTTCAGCTTGGCAGGATCCACGAACTGCGCCGGTACAAGGAACGGGCCTGTCGGCAGGAACCCAGGCGCATTCTTGCCGCGGTACCAGTCCGTGCCAATTTCCTTCATGTCGCGTCGGAAAACCAGGTCCCGTGTAGTGATGTCATTGACCACCGTGTACCCGGCAACGTGCTGCATTGCTTCTTCGCGGCCAACCCTGAAGGCCTCTTTTCCAATGACCACAGCCAGCTCCAGCTCCCAGTCGTGCTTCTCGCTGTAGCTTGGGAGAACCAGCGGCACATCGTCACCAACCACACAGGCAGGAAGGCCGATGAAGAAATAGGGCTCACCGTTTGCCTGGCGGTCGTCCATCATCTTGCCGGCCCATTCGCGGGCTTCCTCCGGTGTGCGGGGGTCGTTCTTGTCCAACCCCGCGACGACGAGGTCGATCACGTGCGTCCTGTAGTTGGCACCCGTTTGCAGCACTTGCCTGGGTTCCACAGGAGCCGTGAGAACAACGCTTTCCAGCGGAAGCCAGGGACCCTCGCCTTGGGCAAGCTTTTCCAGGCGGTCCCAGTCAGGCGTGGCCAGGAAGGCGTTGAGACCGGCGGCACCCAGCTCCTGCGGACCCAGCGGCCGGATCCGGTCACCGGCAATGAGCCCTAGCCGTACCTCGTCCCCGGCCCGGTAACGCGCGAGTGCGAACGGTGCTTCCAACTGGCCTGACGTCGTCGTCATGAACGTAACTCCCCTCGTGGACCGTCCTCGGTCCACTTTCATTTAATGTCGGAATTCGACATAAGTAAATCAGTTTGTGGTTATAGCGGTTATCACCGGCATGGATGCCCATGCCGGTGATAACCGTGAAGTCTTAGCCCTGGCCCTGGCGGGCGTAGGGGTTGAACAGGGCTTCCTTGATCTCGTCCGGAACGCCCTCTTCGGTGGCGCTGGGGCCGTCTGCCGGAGGGAAGGACTCCGTCATGGACATCGGCATGGCGCCGTTCCGGTACATGTTGTTCGAACCAATGGACGGGGTCCACGTGTTCGGCTCCCAGTCGGGAACGTAGTTGCGGTAGCCGCCCGTATTGAGCTCGATGCGAAGGGTTGACGGCTCCCGGTAGTAGAGGAAGTTTTGCTCGCCGATGCCATGGATGGAGGGGCCATATTCGATCGGAATGCCGTTTTCCATCAGGGTGTCCGCGGCGATCAGGAGTTCTTCGCGGGTATCCACCCAGAAGGCGTAGTGGTTGATGCGTCCAGCGCGCGTGGAGCCGTCCAGGACCACGCCGAGGTCGTGGGACTTCTCGTTGGTGGTCAGCACGGAGAACACCGAGATGGGGGCCTCGTCCAGGACGGTCCGGGCCATGATGCGGAAGCCAAGAACCTCGTTGTACCACTTGGCGAACCCGTCCACGTCACTGGTTGCGATGGTCACGTGGTCCAGCTGGCGGGGTGCGCCTGCCACCTTGCTGCGGCGCGCCGGGCGGTCCGGGTAGATGGAAAGATCCTGGCCCTCACCCTGGTATCGCGTAACGTCCCAGTGCAGTGTCATGCTGTGGCCCCACGGCCCCACGAACCGGTAACCACGGCCAATGCCATGGATGTCAGTCCATTCGCCTTTAGCCCCTGCCGCTTCGATGCGTCGCACCGCTTCGTCCAGTGCTTCGGCGCTGGACGTCCGCCATGCCATGGTTTCCAGTGCCGGCTCTTCGCCCGGAACAACAACCACGCTGTAGCGGTAGTAGTCGCCCCAGCACCGGAGGTAGACGGCGCCGTCAACGCGGTCCACAACCTTGAGCCCCACCTGGTTGACGTAAAAATCAACGGAGGCCTCGACGTCGGGAGTGGCAATTGCTACGTAGGAGAGGTGGGAGAGAAGCTTGATCATCTTCGATCCTTTCAGTGGTCTGTAAATCTGCCCACATCAAGTCTCTGGCCCCTGCAGCGCATCAGGGAAGGGGATATTACCTATGCCGAAGATCAGTGTTACTTATGCGGTTCGAGGAGATGCGCGACGAGGTCGTGATCGCTGAGGAGGTGTTCCAGATCGTCGGGCCGCTCGCCCGAACGGCAGGAATCCAAGGCCCTGCGGAGCGCCAGGCGCGCCGGCGTTTCGTACCGCAGTGGAGCCTGGATTGTCCCGTTGAGGGTGGCTGTCTCAAGGCGAACGCCCGCTCCAACCCTTCCAGACTCAATCTCCGAGCGGACCTCCCCCAAGGCCATCACCCGAAGCAGCGGATCACGCGCATCCCCTGTCAACAGCCGCACCCCGGCGGTCACAGGAACAGGGCCGGACACACCGGCTGCCTCGAGGAGGAAGGTGCCGTCCCCACCGACGCAGTAGCTGAGCTGCCCTGCTGCCAGCACAGCGGCCCACCGCAACCCGTCACGCAAGGTCGCCCCCAGGTCCGGGGCAGGCGCTGCGCATTCCACCGTCACCATCGTCGGAGCATTTCGGGCCCGCGCGTCGAGGGCATCGGCAAGGATGTCCGCCCGCGCGTACGGCCTCTCCACAACCACGGGAAGAGTGACAGCGTCAGCCGACAGCGCAGACCCTGCCTCGGGAGGAACGCGCCCAGGATTGGAGACGACGACGGCCGCCGCCCCCGCTGCCTGCGCTTCCAACAGCAATGTCCACCACGGACCTCCACCGGGAATAACCACCACGGCGCCCGGCACGAGATCACTGTGATGTGCACTCCCGCGAAGCTCTGCGACGGCGGCCCGGTAATTCCGCGCCGTGGCCACAACGGCTCGAGCCCCACTCACTGCACGCCTCCTGTGGTCATGGTGGCGAAGACCGCATCGGCCAGCTCCAGCGGGTACAGGGCATCTGTCAGGATCTGGTCGTAGTCCACAGCAATGGTGCCTTCGAGGAGGTGCACGAAGTGCAGCCACTCCGCCTCATAGCCATCCTGCTCCACTGACGGATGCTCCATCCTGGACCCATCGGCCCGCGCCACAATGACACGACCGCTGCCTGCATGGACGAAAGGAGGCGGGTACTCAAGATCCAACCGCTGCTCCGGCGAGGAAAACGTCACCCTCCAGAGGACATCCGGGCCCGCGGGCAGCATGGTCAGGGCCAACTGGACGTTGACGCCGCTGGCCTTGTACCCCACCGCGAATCCGATCGGCGGAACGAACCGGGCGTACTGGACGGCCTCTATATCCGGCGCGAAATGCCGGACCGCAGGAAGGTCGTGGACGGCAAGACCGGTCAGCAGCTGCTTCACGATGTGGGCGGCAACGCCAGGATCTGCGGTGTCGGGCCGCTCCCGGGCCGGGGCCTGGGCCTGGGCATGGGCCTGCGTCTGGGCCTGGGCGGAGCCATTCTCCGAGACCAGCTGATGGTAGCGGCCGTTCGGCGGCAGTGCCAGCGTGACTGCAATGGACTCAGGCCCCTCCTGCTCCTCCTCAAGCAGGTGACGTGCCAGCAGCCACCCGGGATCGTAGGCGTGATTGGTTCCGACCATCAAGACGGTGCCGGCGGCGCGGCAGGCAGCCACAACACCTTCCGCCGCCTCCTTGGTGGTGGCCAAAGGCTTTTCGCAGAAGATGGCTTTCTTGCCTGCCCCAACCGCCGCCATGATCTGGCGTTGATGTTCCGCCGGTGGACTGCAGATAGCCACAACCTCGACGTCCGGGTCGGCCAGCAGCTCCCCGTCCCCGGCTGACCAGCTGGCATGCAGGGGTTCAGCCAGTGTTCGTGCACGCCCGCTGCCGGCATCCGCAACGTGAGCCACCCGGAATTTATCGTCCAAACGGCCCAACGTTGGAAGATGAAGGGCCGCGACGCCAGGCCCGGCGCCCAGGAAACCCACTTTCCATGTCATGACGCGTACTCCTTTTGTCAGCATCATTCCTAAGTTCATTCGGTTCTGGCTATAGTGCACCAAATTCCGCACATTAGTGACCTTCTTGTGGGACAATTTTGAGTTATGACCACAGATTCCACACTCCGGTTCGGTGCGCAGACAGACGAAGTCACGAGCTTGCTCCGCATCGTCAACCTTGTGCGCACGGGGGAAGCAACAACCCGTCCCGAAATTGGCCGCGTTACCGGCCTGGGCCGGGGCGTGGTGACGCAACGGGTGGACCAGGCGATCCAGATGGGCTTCCTCGGGGACGGCGAGTTCGGCGCTTCGTCGGGAGGCCGCGCACCCAGGACGCTCCGCTTCCGCTCAGAGCAAGGACGGATCATCGTGTGCGCCCTCGGCGCCCTGCACATCAGGGTGGGCTACGCGGAGCTGGACGGAGACATCATCGACCAGAGGCACCGCGAGTGGGACATTGCACGCGGACCGGCGGAGACCTTGAAGGCCGCCATGGAGCTCCTGGATGACCTCCTTGGAAGCGCCGTGGAACTGCCTGCCTGGTCTGTGGTTGTGGGCGTTCCCGGCCCCGTTGACTTCGAGAGCGGACAGCCGGTGGCGCCGCCGATCATGCCCGGCTGGAACGGTTCGGACATCCGCACCCCCTTCGAGGAACGCTTTGACGCTCCGGTCTGGGTGGACAACGACGTCAACCTGCTCGCCCTGGGTGAACGGGCGCGCAGGCGCGACGCATACGCCGACCTCATCTACTGCAAGATCGGATCGGGCATCGGCGCCGGACTGCTATCGCAGGGACGCATTCACCGGGGCGCCAACGGTGCGGCCGGCGACATCGGGCATGTTCGTGTGCCGGACTCGGACGCACTCTGCCGGTGCGGAAAGGTCGGCTGTCTGGAAGCCGTCGCCGGAGGCTGGGCATTGATCCGTGATGCGGAACTTGCCATCAAGGAAGGCGCCACGGGCCCACTTGCCACATCCGTCGAGAAGGGGCAGCCCCTCTCGCCCGAGGGCATCGCACTGGCGGCCATCAGCGGTGATGCGCTGGCAGTGCGCCTGCTTCAGCGCTCGGCACGGGTTGTGGGTGAATCAATCGCAGCCCTGGTCAACATGTTCAACCCAGGGATCATTGTGATCGGCGGGGCCATGGCATCCGCCGGCGAGGTGTACCTCGCTGAAGTGCGGCAACGCGTTTACGAACTGTCCCTGCCACTGGCCACCAGGGACCTGCGGATCCTTCTGTCCGTGAACGACGAACGCGAACCCCTGCGGGGCGGCGCTGAGCTGGCGCGCGAACAACTCTTTGAGGCCACGTTCCCGCGCTGGTTTGCCCAAGGCAAGCCAGGCCCGATCAAAACCCTGACGTTGAGCTAGGCAACTTACGGCGGAAAACTTCTTCCTGATTCCGACTTAAGCATGTATCTTCGGATCATAAGTCGAGTCACGAAGGAGTGTCCCACGAATGCCCGCAACCATTAAGACGCTGATCATTACCGGCATGACCGATGTCCACCACGACTGGCGTCAGACCACCCCGGCGCTCAAGGCGGCATTGGAAGAAACCGGCCGTTTCGAGGTGCGTGTCACCGAAGAATTCCGCGGAGCAACAGCCGGCACCCTCAAGCCCTACGACCTCGTCGTGCTGAACTACTACGGCCGCCATGATCCTTGGCGCGACGTGCCGGAGGAGCGGTTCGGCCAGGCGGCAGAACAAGCCCTGTTCGATTTCGTGGCTGGCGGCAAAGGCCTCATTGCCTACCATCCGACGCTGGCCGGCGGGGTGGGCTGGGATCCCGAGTATGAACGCCTTCTGGGCGGTGTGATGCGCGAGGATACCTCGCGCCGGGCACCCAACAACGATTTTCTTATCCACACCGCAGAAGCGCACCCCATCACGGAAGGGTGGCCCAGCGAGTTCCCGCATTACAACGACGACCTTTACGTGGGACTTAAATGGCCCGAAGGCGTCAGGAAGACCATCCTGCTCAAGGGCTGGGACAACCCATTGCGCTACACGCAGGTGCCCGCGCAGTGGCGGAGCATGCCGGGCATGGGCGACGAGCATCCGGTGGCGTGGGCCGTGGAATACGGTGCGGGCCGCTCCGTCTCCATAGGTATCGGCCACAATGTACAGGCGATGAGCCACCCCGCCTTCCGAGCACTCTTCCCACGCAGCGCGGAGTGGGCGGCCACAGGCGAAGTCACTGTTCCAACCCCCGAGGACCTGGGACAAGCTGTGGAGGGCGGGGATTGGTGGCCCACAACGTTGGAACCCATGGTCCGCAAGATGTTCACGGAGTGGGTGGAGGCCGGAGAGCCTGCAACGCAGAAGTGACATGAAACGGCGGGGTGTGCCAGCCTGCACACCCCGTCCGTAAATCCGCTTTCTAGGCGACGTCGAGCGAGACTCCCCGCGGGACCACCTGCGAGGCCTGCAACATCGCTTCCAAGTGGAAGGGCAGGACCAGCGGCCCATCTGCCCCACCACGCAGGTACGGAACGATCAATTCGAAGTCCACGGACACTTTCCGCACGTTGCCACTGCGATCACGGAACCGGTTGACCGGGAACAGGATCACCAGGCGGTCCTGAATGAACCACCAACCAGACTCTCCCGCCAAGGCATCCGCGGGGATGGCCCGTTGACCCAACCTGACCCGCAACTCCCCTTCCGCCGGAGACCAGCCATCCACGGAGACGGAAAGGCCCCGGATAGAGGACAGCGGCATTGAACGAATCCATGGAAGGCCCAACCGAAGCTCAAATCCATCCGGACCAAAGCTCAAGGCATCCTCGCGCAGGGCGTTCTTCAACATCACATGCTCCTTTGTCTGAAAGTGACATAAGTTTGTCATTAAGATACTTATATGGAAAGGCTCCCCATGGAAACCCTCTTACCTTCGGGATGGACGATGGCTGCCAGCGCCTTCAACTGGACGCCGGAAATCATCGCATCCGAAAGGACCAGCGCCGAGATCGTCACCGGCATTGCCAAAGCAGGGATCGCCACAGTTGTGGAACTGGAACCCGGGCTGTTGTGGCGGACGTTTCCTGCCCCACAGGACCAGGAAGTCGGCGCCTTCCGCAGCGCTATGGAGGCAGCGGGTGGCAGCGTGAGCATCGTCGGCTGCAGTCTTGATGACTACTTGACGACGACGGCACGCCGCACCACCGCCCAACGGCTGGAGTTCCTGTTACCGCAACTCAAAGCCGCCCACCGCGTCGGGGCAACAGGGGTCCGGCTTCCGATCGGACAGGCCGGACCGGAACTGCTCAAACTGGTCCAACCACTGCTGCACGACCTCGACCTTGTTCTCTTCGAGGAAATCCAAGGCCAACAGCACCCGCGGAATCCCCAGGTGCTGCCTGCCTTGGACCACATCTCGTCCCTGGACGACGATCGGATCCGGGTCCTGGTGGACATCAGCATGTTGATGCCTGCGCTCCCGGTGACCTATCTAGAGGAACTGGCAAAGGCCGGTGTGGCAGCGGACCTACTTGCACGGCTGGAGACCGATTGGAAAGACCCGGCGACCCACGACGCCGTCGTTACGGCACTGCGCTCAGATGTGGTTCCACCCGCGATCCACACCCTCTTCATGAACCTGGTGATCCGTTTTGGACGCAGTGACGCATCGGAACTCAAGGGAATCCTGCCGCTCGTAGGCGCGTTCCACCTGAAATTCTGGGACCTCCAGGATACTGACGGGCGGGTGTCCCGGCCGCTTCAGCAACTCGGCCGGCTCCTGGGTGAGGAAGGCTTTGCGGGCACGCTCACCAGCGAATGGGGAGGTCACGAATGGCTCCAGGACGATCCCACGGGCATGACCAGACGGCATCTGGAGCTTGCCAAGGACGCCTTGGGCACAGGCGCGGCCGCCGCGACCGCGAACGCCGGCGGTAGGGCCGGTAGCCCTACAATGTGAGCCTTCGAGCTACGGCCCAGTTCATTGAATTGGGATGCTTCAGGCAGGACTCGGTCTTGCTTGATGCGACATCAGCTGAACCCCACATGGACGTCCATGTGGGGTTCAGCTTGTTCTACTGCCTGAGTTGCAGTCTTGGGGATGTTGGGGAATGATGCATTTCCCGGACGCTGGTGAAAGTAGCTGTTGGGAACGTCTAGTCGATGGTCATTGGTTCGATTTTCTTCAGACCGAAGGCAAAAAAGATGACGCCCAGGACCGCAATGGCTCCGGCGAGGAAGAGCCCGTAAACGAAGGACCCTGTCGCTCCGAGAATGAAGCCGATGATGGCCGGGCTTGCGATGCCGGCGGTATTGGAGATGCCGTTGATAATTCCGGCGATTGACCCTTCCTGGGACTGCACGCCCTCCTTGCGTGGGGAGAGGTCACCTGGGAGGCAGTAGATGCTTGCGACCGCGAACATGATGGATGCGGTAGAAATCGACAGGAGCGCTAAAGCGACTGCGGCGCTTTCGGCGATGGCAGCGAAAGCGATGACACTTGAGAGGAGCGATCCAACGATAATGCAGGTCTTGCGTGACCGGGTGACGGACCAGCCTCGTCTGAGCAGGGCATCTGTCGTATAACCGCCCAGATACTGCCCAATAAGAGCCGTAATTGCGGGGATCATGCCTAGAACGCCGAGCTGAAGTAAGTTGAATCCTCGATCCTGGACCAGATAGGTCGGGAACCATGTAATGAAGAAGTATTCAACGAAAGTCACGCACCAGAACCCCAAGGCAACTGACGTTACATTCCGGTTCTTGATGAGCTTGGTCCAACGGATTGGTTCCCGCTTATCGTCCGCAGTGCTACGGCCTTCGGTGATGAATTCGAGTTCGGCCGGCGAAACTTTGGAGTGCTTCTCAGGCGACCTGTAGTACAGGACCCAAACGACCGCCCATACCACTCCAATAGCACCGGTGATGATGAAGGATCCCCGCCAACCTACGAATGCGATAAGCGCCGTTACAACGGGAAGGGCCAGCAGGGATCCGGCTCGGGCGCCGCTAGCCACGATTCCGCTGGCGCGTCCTCTTTCGGACAAAGGGAACCAGGTGCCGACAGTCTTGATCCCTGAAGGGAAAGCCGCCGCTTCACCGACTCCAAGCAGAAGGCGGAGTCCGAAGAGCCCTCCAAACCCTTTGACGGCTGAGGTCAACGCTGTGCAGATGGACCACCAGACAACGGCGCCGGCAAACAAAAACCGAGGCCCCACGCGATCCACCAATCGGCCCAAGGGCATCTGGCATGCCGCGTAGGTCCAATAGAAAGCCCCCAGGATTAGTCCGCTGAGACCAGCCGCAATGCCTAGGTCTTCCTTAAGATATGGCAGCGAGACAGCCAAGTTCGCGCGGTCAATGTAACTGATGAGCATCCCAAGGAAGACCAGGAAGACTATGGTCCACCTGACACGCGTTCGATGCGGCTTCTTTGTCTGCGAAGGCCCGCTTTCCCGGGCTGTGCGCGTTTGTTCCACTACTGTTCCTGACTCTGGGTGATGTGTCATACAAGCAGTGTGGGACGCGCCACGCCATCTGTCAATATTGATAGACGTTTATCCTTCATGAAAGTTTCTGCACGGTCCTCCTTCTTCAGTGATGGGTGGCCAGCAGCTGTTCGACGAGTGCACTGTCATGCTCAGCCACGAAACGCAGCACCTCCCCGACCAGCCGGTCTATGTGCTCCCGCATCAGGCTTGCGGCGAGATCAGCATCCCTTGACGCCATCGCTTGAACGATCGCCGCATGCTCATCGACACTGTTGGCATCGTGATGGTGGGCGACCAGGATGGTATCCAGCGTGCGTTCGACCCGGTCGGTGCTGTCATTGAAAACAATCCCCAGCATCGCTTTCAACACCGGATTTGTGGCGTGTTCCGCTATCTCGCGGTGAAAATTGAGCGCCGCTGCATGCGGAAACGCTCCACGGTGATTGACCTGCTCCTTATGAAGGTCGACCAAGCTACCCAGCTTTTCTGACAAATTCTCCGATGAGGCCAGGGCGCTGCGAACAGCCTCGGGCTCGACCGCCCGACGGGCGTAAAGCAGATTCAGCAGATCCTGACTCGTCCGGATTACTGAGGCGTCCCGGACGCGCTCAATGGTCGCGGTGCCTTGGTGGTACTCCCTTGCCCGGGCGGCACCCTCCCGCGTTGTGGTCCGCCCCTTGGAGCCGACTTTGACCGTGAGGCCCAGCGAATCCAACTCACGCAGCCTCCGGGCCATAGTCGGCTCCGTATAGGAGAACCCTTGATCCCCGAGCTCAGCCACCAGCTGACGGGACCCGATCGGCCCAATGGCCTGGTCAATGGCAAGCAGCAGAACAAGGAGCTTCCCGTCCAGCAGCCTCGCCCCCGCCTCATCTGGTTCGTTAGTGATACTCATAGAATTATGATAACTGTCTGTCATTATTGACAGACGTGCGTCAATCGCGGATATTGGATGCATAAGCAATCCGGCCGACTCTTAGCCGTGACAGCACAACGCCCAGTTCAACCGAAGGGCGCGATTAGACGCCCCGAGCCACCTCTTGATTGAAAAGAGAAAATCATGTCGAACCAGGAAGAACGCCTCAACCTCCCCTTCGTGGGAATCCCGAGTTATATGCGATCCCCGATCGTTCAAGACCTTTCAACCCTCGATGCCGACTTGGCCATTCTTGGCATCCCCTCAGACGAAGGTTCACCTTGGTATCCGGGAGCCCGTATGGCGCCTCGGAAAATGCGGGAAATGTCGGTCCGCTACGCCGGCTACGGCAAAATGCAAAAGAAGGCTGGATACTTCGACATCGAAACCGGTCGACGGTTCCTTGAGTATGAAATGGGTAATGGGCGCATCGCAGACTGCGGCGATGTCGACATCATCTACACCAATCTGGAGGCGACCTACCGCAACATCACGCGCTCCACCTCCCAAATCCTTGAGGCCGGCGCCATCCCTCTGGTCATGGGCGGGGACCACGCCGTGACATACGGAGTTGTCCGTGCGTATGAAGAGCCCATTAACATCGTTCACTTCGATGCGCACCTGGACTACCGGCCCTTCGTTCACGGCGCCGAGTACGGCAACGGCAGTCCCATGCTCAAGATCGGCAAGCTGCCCAACGTGGGAACGATGATTCAAGTAGGTGCCCGAGGACTGCGCGCCAGCGTGGATGACTTGGAGCGTACACGAGAACGGGGAAACCATGTCATCACGATGGCTGAATACCGCCGTCGTGGCATTGAGTCCGTAACCGATGCCCTCCCCGCAAATGGCAAGGTATACGTCAGTGTTGACATCGATATCCTTGATCTTCCGCTGGTCCCGGGCTGTGCGTCCGCAGAAGCCGATGGACTCACCTATGAAGAACTGCGTCAGACGATTTTCGCCATTGTGGCCAAGAATGAGCTCGTGGGATTCGATGTCGTGGAGATCAATCCCATGCTCGACGTAGCATCCAATAACACCTCCCTTCTAGGCACCCAGTTGATGATTGAGACAGCCGGCAGGGCTGTGCTCAATCCAAGGTACCTGGCTCGGAAGGGTCGCAGCCTTGATCTTTCTGGCACTGCTCTCGCGTCCGCGATGGGCAATTAATCGCACATGGAGCAGCGGACAGAACACGATCTCTTAGGCTTCCTGGAAGTACCGGACCACTCTTGGTTTGGGATTCACACCACCCGCGCACTGGCAAATTTCCCCATCACGGGAGACAGAATTTCGCGGTACCCGGACTTCATTAGGTCTTTGGCGCTCGTTAAGAAGGCGGCGGCACAGGCCAACCACGAGTGCAAGCTTCTGGACAAGAAGAAGACAGACGCGATCTCGAGCGCCTGTGACCTAATCAGAGATGGTCAGTACTTGGATCAGTTCGTGGTGGACCCGGTGCAGGGTGGTGCAGGAACCTCAACAAACATGAATGCCAACGAGGTCATCGCCAATATAGCCTTGGTCAACTTCCTCAAGGCAGAAAAGGGCGATTACCACATCCTGCACCCTGTCGAGCATGTCAATCTTGGGCAGAGTACCAACGACGTGTACCCGACTTCGTTGAAGGTGGCGGTCCACATTATGTTGGGCACACTCAGCGAATCTCTCCTTGAGTTGAGCGCATCCTTCAGCCGCAAGGCAGTCGAGTTCGACAAGTACCCCAAGGTCGGCCGAACCCAGCTTCAGGACGCGGTACCAATGACGCTTGGGCAGGAATTCCGCGCTTTCGCGCACACCCTGCGCGAGGATGTCGACCGGCTGGAAGAGGCCCGGGAACTCCTGACAGAACTGAACATAGGCGGGACCGCCATCGGCACGGCACTAAATGCTCACCACGATTACCGCAGAATCGTCCTCCGCAACCTTCGCGAGCTGACTGCAATCGAGTCGATAAGGGGTGCCGAGGATCTCATAGAAGCAACCCAGGACGTTGGGGTTTTCGTACAGGTATCAGGAGTCATAAAACGAACTGCAACGAAGCTTTCCAAGATCTGCAGCGACCTGCGCCTGCTGTCCTCCGGGCCCAGGGCGGGCTTGAATGAGATAAACCTTCCAGGCGTGCAAGCGGGCTCAAGCATGATGCCGGGAAAGATAAATCCCGTTATCCCCGAGGTCGTGAACCAGGTAGCTTTCGATGTCATTGGGAACGACGTGACGATCACTATGGCAGCTGAATCCGGGCAGTTGCAACTAAACGCCTTCGAACCCATCATCGCCCGATCGCTCTTCGACAACATCATGAACATGTCCTCTGCGATGAACACACTCAGGGAACGATGCGTCGAAGGAATTACAGCAAACCCCGAGCATCTCAGGAATTCAGTGGAGCGATCGTTGGGCATCGCTACCCTCATGAACCCCAGCATTGGGTACACACGAGCCACCGAGCTGGTAGCGGCAGCTGCAGCTACAGGGCAAAACATTGCTGACCTGGCCGTTGAACAAGGACTCATCTCTCAAGACCAAGCACATGCCCTCGTAAGCTCCGTAACGAGTGCCTGCTCGCCGCTCACAACTTAACCGTTCGGCGATCACGAGGGGCCACGACCCACATGGATGCTCCCCAAGGTGTGCCAGGTCCTGCTCAAGCGGGATCTGGCACACCCCACAGGTTAAGTCATGCCTAGTGTGTTTGCGCGTGGCGGTCCCAGGCTTCTTCCGGGAACGAACACTCCGGCAAAGCGTTCATGTTTAATGGTCGCCGTGCCGGGGTTCCTAAGCAGTTCAGCCATTACTGCTGTTCCCCGGGCCGCTACTTCATGTACCGGAATTTTCACGGTTGCAATACCGATCTGATCTGAACCGGGGAGAACGCCGTCGCAACCGGTGATGGATAGATCTTCAGGAATTCTCAGGCCTTCCTCTTGTGCGAGGGGCAGAAAGGAGATCGCCCGGATATCTGAAGGGAACATTGCAGCCGTGACCCGTCCTTCAAGTGCGAGCCGGACAATGTCCTTGCATCCATCGACAACGGAGCCGAAAATGGCCGTGTCAATCTGGTAGACCGAAACACCCCGTCCGCGAAGATGTGCTGCCATGGCAAGGCCTCGCCGGTTTTCGGCAGTGGAGATGGCGAAAGAGGGAACGATTACGGCAACTGAGCGGTGGCCTTCGGAGGCCACCCGGTCGGCCAAGATGGCGGCGTTGGTGTCCTCATCGTAGGAGACACCGTAAATCCCTGGATGATCCTCCATCCGTCCGACAGACACCACAGGCACTGAATCGAGGAAAGGCTCGAGATCATGGGCCTTGACCACGCCGGTTGAAACCATAAGTCCCCCCACACGCAGCCCAAGGAGCCTCCGCAACGCAGCCAGTTCGTCCTCAGCCCCCTGTTTTGACGAAGGAATAACAGTGATCAACTGCAGGCCGGCACGGCTTGCTTGGTTCTGGACTTCACTATGGAGCAGACCATAGGCCGGGTTCCGGGGATCCCTGAGTAGGAGCCCCACCAGATCAGAGCTGCTGCGGGCTGCCAGCCCGCTGGCGATCATGTTGGGAACGTAGCCCAGTTCGCGCAGGGCCCTGTGGACCTTTTCCTGGGTGTTCGGGGATACAGTGACGTGCCCCATTAGAACCCTGGATACCGTTGCCCTGGAAACCTGGGCGAGTTGGGCAACGTCATCCATGCGGACGCCCAACGGTGAACCTCCACTGCGCCCCTTGGCCTGCCCTCGCCCAGTCACAGCCCCAACTTTACTTGCTGTCCAGTTTGTCCGCGCCTGTGCCCTTGCAACACAGCATCCCTGTACGGGACCAACAAGCCTGGCCAGTCTGTCTGGATGATGTCGGCCCCAATCCCCATAAGCCGCCCCCATCCCGCGGATGGGTCACCGAGCACGGATACTTCGTCGTCCCAACCGCAGAACAGGGGGACCCTGTTGTTGAGGTTGATCGCATTTACCATGGCGAAAAGCCCCTTGGAATGAAGCCACTGAACGTAGTCGGGCGAGGCGAAGTCGTGGTCCGGGTCCTCGGCGAGTAGCTCCATCCCTACTGTGTTGATATCGGTGTGTTCCAGCACGTTGAGGACGTCCTCGTGGGATCGGACCATGGGTGCAAACGCGTATTTGAACGGGTGTTCTGCGAGCAACTTCAGCCATTCCGTCTCAACGGGGGATTTCAACACGGCCCGGCCCCGGATTTCGTAGCGGTCCAGATACGGTAGAAGTGTTTCCCAAAACCACCACGAGCGGTCAATGTTGAACAGAGCCTGAGAGTTTTGTCGTAAAACCTCGTCGAGCGTGGCAACTTTATATGGGCGGTCTGATGCTGTGGAGCACCAACGATATTCCAAAGCTCGGATCGAAGCGGCGTCCAGCGTGCGGATGTTCTCTTGGATACCGAAGTGCATTGCTTCATAGCCGTCGTGGAAGAGGAAAAACTCACCGTCGGTTGATGCAATGACGTCGATTTCCACCATTTCCGCGCCTTGGCGAAGTGCAGCTGCCACAGCCTGCTGCGTGTTTTCTGCGATCGTGCCCAGGCCCGTTCCGCGGTGAACGGCCACTATTGGCCGGGATCTCGCGAATGCCGCGTTGAGGTGGGCATTCTGTTCCATGAATCGTGGCTGTCCAAACATGTTCTATTTCTCCCGGGTGTTCATGGTGCCGCTGGTGGCCAACTCGAGGGGTTCCGGCGCGATTTCCTGGGCTGCCGGTGCAGGTGCCTGTGATGGCCTCCGCGAAGGGGGAGGGCCGCTACGGTGTCGGCGGTTGCCTGCATCCCTTCCATAAACGAGCCACATGCTGACGCCGGTGATAACCATGAGGACGACGGTGTAGACGAAGGTCAGGGCCGTGGTGTCCGACAATGTGTCTTCACTGGTGGCGTTCTTGATGACGATACCCAGTGGCTGATACAGCGGGTGTGCCAGGAAGACGGCCGTGTCGTAGTCATCGAGCAGGCTGTTGAAGTTCAGCGCGGCGATGGCGGCGGCTGTCGGTGCAACGATTGGTAAAAGGATCCGGCGGAAGGTCGTGAACGAACCTGCGCCCAGGATCGACGCTGCTTCTTCCAGCTGGTCCGGCACCGCGGCGAAGGCTGCCTTGAGCATCCTCAATGTGAAGGGAATTTTACCGATCACATAGGCGATGGCGAGGATCGCCAGAGTCCCTGTCAGCACAGCGTTCCCGACGAGCCACTCCGAATGATCGAAGGCGACAATCAACCCCAGGGCGACCATGGTGGAGGGCAAAATCCACGGGATATGCAGGACGTACTCGATGGCAGCCGTGACAGGGTTCCGGAACTTTTGCACGAGGCGGGCAACGAACACCAGCCCGAAGACGACAACAACCGCAGCGGCGGCGCTGTAACCAATGCTGACCAGAAACGGCCACAACGCCGCGTAGTCCGTGAACACGCGCAGGTAGTTGTCCAAGGTGAAGCTGCCGGGGTTCAGGCTGGCGTTCTGGATTGAGGAGGCATCGGTGAAAGAGAAGATGACGATTAGAACCGGTGGAAGCGCGTATACGGCAAATAGAGCATAGGCCACGGTGTGGACCACAACATTCGCTACCGGGTTATCGATCTTTTGCTTCTGCATGGAGGCCGGGACCTTGGAGATGCTGAAGTACGTGCCGCCTTTCTCAAGACGGTTCATCACGGCCAACAGAGCAATGGTGGACAGGCCCAGGATGATGGCCAGTGTCGCTGCCAGGTCACGAGATGCCTGTACGTTGGCGAATGTCAGAATCATTGGCGTGACGGTTTGGAAGTCTTCGCCACCGAGGACCTGCGGTGCTGCCAACGCCCCTAGTCCACCGAGGAAAGTCAGGATGGTGATGGCGTACACCGTCGGCATGAGCGTGGGCAGGACAATTTTGCGCAGTACATTCCAATTTGAAGCTCCCATCATTCGGGCAGCTTCGATGGTTTGGAAGTCCACATTGTCCAAGGCGTTGCCCAAGAACAAAAGATGGTTACCGGTGCAGGCGAATGTCATGACGAACACCACGGCAAACATCCCGGAGAACCAGGCAGGATTCATGTCCGGGAAGACGTTCAGCAGCAGCCGCGTAATGAATCCGCTGTCGCCATAGATGAACTTATAGCCGGCGACGAGGACGATGCCGCCGTAGATCAGTGTGCTGGCATAGCCCAGCCACAGTATCCGCGCGCCCTTGATGTCGAAGTACCGTGTGGCCAGGACAATGAAGATCCCTACGGCGTTGACGGTGATGGACAGCACCACGGCAAGCAGGAAGCTGTTCCGCAGAGCGTCCATGGCGCGTTGCGAGGACACTAGCCGGCGGATCGCGTCAAAGGTGAATTCCCCTTCTGGCATGAAGACTGTTCCCAGCAGCCTGACGTTGGGGTAGATCAGGAACGTGATGGAGAACCAGAGCAGAACCGCCCCCACGATAAGGAACAGTGGGGACCGCAGTAATTGTTTCAGCGAGCCGCTCACGAGGCGGCCTCGTACTGCAGGATATCGGCAGGATCCAGCAGAAGGCGGACATGGTCTCCGGGTTGGAACCCTCCTCTGCCGTCCTCCTGCAGGATTCCACGGACAGTCCCTGTCTCGGTTTCCACCCGGTAGCTGCTGTAGACGCCGTGGTAGTGGCGAGACCTGACCCGGCCCGCCAGGGTTGGTGCTGCTGCTGTTAAACGGGAGTCCGGGCCAGGGGCCTCGATGCGGACTTTTTCGATCCGTACGTAGGCCGGCTTGTCAGGGTCAAGGCGGGCCGCGCTGCCCCGCATCAGGACGTCTACGGTTGCCCGGGAAAGCTTGTTGGCATCACCCACGAAGTTGCAGACGAACTCGGTCGCGGACCGCGTGTACACTTCCTGGGGTGTTCCTACCTGCTCGATTCGGCCGTCATTCATCACCGCGATGCGGTCGCTCATGGTCAGGGCTTCGTCCTGGTCGTGAGTGACGTAGACGGTGGTGATTCCAAATTGCTGTTGCAGTTCCTTCAGTTGGGCCCTGAGTTGGTGGCGGAGCTTGGCGTCCAGGTTGGACAAGGGTTCGTCCAGTAGCAGAATTTTCGGGCGGAGCACGAGGGCTCGGGCAATCGCTACCCGCTGCTGCTGGCCGCCGGAAAGATCCGTGACGCTCTTGGCCAGCTGTTCGTCGCTGAGGTTTACTTGGCGGGCGATGGCACGGACCCGGTCATCGGTTTCATCCTTGCTGACCTTCGCGACCTTAAGTCCGAAAGCGATGTTCTCCCAGACAGACAGGGTGGGAAACAGGGCGTAGCTTTGGAAGACCATCCCGACTTCGCGGCGGTGGCTGGGCACGTGCGTAACGCGTTTGCCGCCGATGATGATGTCTCCCCTGCTTGGCTGGATGAATCCGGCCAAGGATCGGAGGGCCGTGGACTTGCCACATCCCGAGGGGCCCAGAAGGGTGAAGAATTCGCCTTCCTCTACGGTGAGCTCGTAGTCGGGCAAGGCAATAAAGTCACCAAAGCGGACTTCGACGTTCGCAAACGTGATCATCGTCTAGCCCTTCAAGTACTCAAGGGTGATTTTCTCGACCCACTTATCGATGTTCTTGCCGACCAAGGTCCAGTCGATGTCCTGCTTTGTGAAGGAAGCGGTTTGCTCTATGGCCTGCGCATCACCGGCTGCGGCTGCCTTGGTATTTACTGGTGCGGTAAAGAACTGCTTTGACCACTTAGCCTGAATCTCGGCTGAACCGAACCAGTCGATGAATTTTTTAGCGGTTTCGGCCTTCTTGGTTCCCTTGATCAGAGCGACCTGCTGCACCGCGAAGGGGACGCCGACGCTTGGCTTCACCGCCTCAGTTGAAATGCCGTACTGCTTTTCGCGGCTGGCCTTGCCTGCCAGCCACATCTGGCCGGCGTTCACCTGGGACTTTTTCATGCGGGAGTATAGATCTTCTCCTTGGACGGCACGGTTGCCGTTGGCGAAGTATGACTTGACCTGTTCCCATCCCTCGGCACTGACTCCTAGTTCGCCGTTGGCATCGGCGTAACGGGACAGGATGCCGGAGATCACCATTTGGGTGGTGGCACCGCCCAGGGCTGTGGGTACCTCGTACTTGCCCTTGAACTGGTCCTTGCTCCAAAGGTCAGTCCAGTCCTGCGGTGCGGCTTCATGGGTGGCATAAGCAGCCTTGTTGTAGACGAGCATGATAGGTTCACGCACAATCGGCCAGAACTGCTTGTCCGTCCGGTCCCCCAGGGAGGCGTCGACTTCCCCTCCCCATGCCGGTGAATAGGGCTCGAGGACGTTCTGCGCCTTAAGTTTCTCGAAGTAGACGTTATTCAGACCAAACGTGACATCTGCGACCGGATTGTTTTTCTCCGCAACGAGGCGGTTCATCACGTCCCCGCCGCCGAGGTCGACGAAATCCAATTTGAAGCCGGCAGCCTCGCCTTCCTTCTTCAGCCAATCCCCGCGCCCCTCTGATACAGAGTTGCTGTAGATGATGAGTGACTCGCTGGTCGACGCAGTGGCGTTTTGGTTCGGCGGTGTGCATGCTGTGGCAAGGACAGCTCCGGCGGCGAGAACAGCACCACCAGGAAAATACGACGCTTCATTTATGGCTCCAAGGGTGAGAAGGGGGGGCGAGCGTCAGCGGCGCCAGGGGCACCAGCAATGAGCCGTGTAAAGACTCAAATGAACGCGCTTTCATGCTCACCGAGATAGCCAAAAATCTAGATAAGAACAGGTTAACGAGACACAAATCTTTCATGGAATGAAGTATTTGAAAGCGCGTTCAGGGCATGTGGAGAATCGCACTGCTTGCCTGGCTGGTTCATAATTCGCGGCGGGGCCAGCCCCAATGCCGCGGGCCCCGACTTGTCACTTAATTGCTGGGCGGTGTCACAGACACAATGATTCGCGCCTGCATCTCGGAGGGATTCACGAACCTGTGCGGGAGGGTGGAGCTGAAGTAGCAACTGTCGCCTGCACCCAGGGCGTGACTCACGCCGTTGACCTCAACCACAAGCTGGCCTTCCAGGACGAGGACGCACTCCTCGGATGAATGAGTCCTGGGTTCGCTTGAGGAAACAGCCCCGGGCTCCAGAACGGCCTCCAGTACCTCGAGTTTGCCTCCCGAGCGGGAAGCCTGCGAGTAGACAATCTGCCCGTGCGGCGAAGAGACCAGCCGACGCTGATCTCGCCTTATGACGGAAACCTGCTCATCTTCCTCGGCACGAAAGAGGTCGAACAACGGCACGTCAAGCGTCTCGGCGAGCCGACGAAGCGACTCGAGGCTTGGATCCGTCAACCCTCGCTCCACTTGACTGAGCATTGCAACGGACAGCCCGCTTCGCTCGGAAACCTGGGTAAGCGTCAGTCCGCGGTCTCGGCGCAGTTCACGAATGCGGGAAGGCAACATATCTACAGTATCCATCAGGCACTGGCGAGTGTGCGCCTGCGCAACCTTCGCCGCCAAAACCACGCTCCTGCAGTAGCCCGGCCCGTGGAGGCCATCCAAGAATTAAAGTGTGGTTGATATTTTTCATGCACAGTGTAATTATGTGACCGGGGCAACACAGCCCGTGTTCATCGCTCATAGGTCGCTGTCCAGGATTGATCCCGGTGGTGGACTATCGCAGTGCCCCGGACGGCCCTCACTCCCAGGCCGTAGTCGTCATTTCTCCCCTACTTTCATTGAGGATCGGAAACACCAACCATGTCAGTTATTACCCCTGAGGACTTCCGTAGCCAGTTCCCCGGACTGGCAAACACAGTCCATCTGGCCAGCTGCAGCCAAGGCGCCCTGTCCCGGGATCTGTCAGGTGAACTCCTTGAATTCCAAAGCAGCATCATGGAACACGGGGCACCATGGGTCACCTGGATGAACAAGGTAGAGCAGGCGCGAACCATGTTCGCCGAATTTATCGGAGCCTCCCCGGAGGAGATCGCTGTCGTCCCATCTGCCTCGGAGGGCGCCTACCAAGTGGCTTCGACCCAGACCTACAGCGATCGCGACGCCATTGTGACAACAGACTTGGAATTCCCCTCGGTCGGACATGTGTGGCTGGCACAAGCGGCACGCGGCGCACGCACCGTGCATGTGCCCGACCGCGGCGGCGTTGCACACGCCGAAGACTATGCGGCCGCGATAGATGAACGTACCAAACTCGTGTCCATCCCGCTGATCACATACCGGAACGGCTCAAGACTTCCCATAAAGGAGGTCATTGCTATCGCCAAGAGCCACGGAGCAAGAACTTTCGTAGACGCTTACCAAGGCGCCGGCGTGGAACCGATCAACGTCCGCGAGATGGACTGTGACTACTTGGTCAGCGGGACGCTTAAGTACATGCTTGGAATTGCTGGTGTGGCGTTCCTGTATGTTCGGGACGGCCTCAATGACGATTCCGACCCCCAACTTACCGGCTGGTTTGGACGGAAGGACCCATTCGAATTCAACCCGCGTGCTCTCGGTTTTCCCAGAGCTGCCCGCCGCTTCGAGTCCGGAACTCCCGCCATACCTTCCGCATATGGAGCGGTTGCCGGCATGAGGCTGCTGCAGCAGCTTGATCCCCATGCCGTGAAGCAGCACGTGGGACGTCTGACCCAGCAGTTGCAGGATGAGTTGACAGCTGCAGGCGCCGTGCTCGATTCGTCCGCTGACCCAGCACTACGTGGACCACAGGTGGCTCTTGTTGATGACAATCCCCAAGAACTTTGCGACTTCCTGAAAACGCGTGGAGTCATCGCCAGCCCCCGTGGCTCGATCGTAAGGATGTCCTTCCACTATTACAACGTCGAGGAAGATGTCATAGCGGTATTGAAGGCACTGAGCGAATGGCGCGGCAAGTAGCTGCCGCTTGCTTGCCTATGTCCGCTGGCCGGCAAGCTGGCGTGAAGAGTAATCAATCGACCACGACGGCAGAACAATCTACTAGGAGAACAATGGCTGTTTTGGCCGGGCTCACCGCAGCCCTCTCGAATGGTTCGGTGGAAATCATCGATCTCACTACTCCCCTGAGCTCCGCGACCCCCATTTTGAACCTGCCGCAGCCGTTCGCGAACACCGTAGGCTTGTCGGTTTCGCCGGTCAGCAATTTCGACGACGCCGGACCGGCCTGGGCCTGGAACGACGTCACGGTGGGCGAACACGCCGGTACGCATCTGGACGCTCCCGTCCACTGGATCACGGGCAAGGACGGCAAGTCGGTGGACCAGATCGAGCCGCATCGTTTGGTGGGCCCGGTTGCGGTGATGGATAAGACTTTAGAGGCCGCTGCCAACCCGGATTTCCTGTTGGAACCCGAGCACTTTGAGCAGTGGCAGGACGAGCATGGTCCGTTCCCGGAGAACTGCTGGGTGATCTTCCGGACTGGATGGGCGGCCCGGGGCGCTGATGCCGCGGCTTTCGTCAACGCGGACGACGACGGTCCCCACACTCCCGGTGTCTCCGCAGCAGGTGCCAAGTGGCTTGCCGGGAACACCTCGATCAGCGGCTTCGGCGTGGAAACCGTCGGCATCGACGCTGGCCAGGCCGGCACCCTGGACCCGATGTTTCCGGTTCACTCGTTCCTGTTGGGCGCGGACAAGTACGGAGTGACGTCGCTGCGGAATGTTGACCGCCTCCCGGTTGTCGGCGCGACACTCGTTGTGGCGCCGTTGCCGATCGTGGGCGGCACGGGCAGTCCAAGTCGGGTGTACGCGCTGGTGGAAAAGGCGGAGGTGGACCACGCATGAATGAGCAAATAAGGGTTTCCACGCTCGTCGGCAGGACGCTGGCGAAGCTCGGCGTCGGGCACGTCTTTGGGGTGGTGGGCAGCGGCAATTTCGATGTCACCAACACGCTCATGGCCGAAGGCATCCCGTACACAGCGGCACGACACGAGGGCGGCGCGGCAACCATGGCGGACGCCTATTCACGCATGTCCAGCAAGGTGGGAGTGGTGACCACGCACCAGGGCTGCGGGCTGAGCAACGCCATCACGGGCATTGGCGAGGCAGCCAAAAGCCGGACGCCGATGATCGTGTTGACGGCCGACACCCAGGCCGCCGCAACCAGGTCGAACTTCAAGATCGACCAGGACGCCCTGGCCCGCAGCGTGGGTGCCGTGGCGGACCGGATCCACTCCCCCGCAACAGCCATCGCGGACACCGTGCGAGCTTTCCGGACGGCCGTCAACGAACGGCGCACCGTGGTTCTCAGCTTGCCGTTGGACGTCCAAAGTGGCGCCGCTGCGGACGAGGTGGGTGCCGTCGTCGTGCCTCAACCGACAAAGATCCGCCCCGACGCGCCCGCGGTCGAGAAGCTCGTGGCATTGATCGGCGCAGCGGAACGGCCCGTGTTCTTGGCAGGACGCGGTGGACGCGGTGCCCGTGAGGAGATTCTGGCCCTGGCACGGCATGCGGGCGCTTTGGTGGCGACCTCAGCCGTGGCGAGCGGGCTGTTCAACGGCGACCCGCACAACCTCGGCATCTCGGGCGGTTTCTCATCCCCGCTGACGGCTGACTTCATCAGCGGCGCAGACCTGATCGTGGGCTGGGGCTGCACGCTGAACATGTGGACCATGCGGCATGGGCGGCTGATTTCACCCGGCACGAAAGTGGTGCAGGTCGACGTCGAGGACGCTTCGCTGGGTGCCAACCGGCCCATCAACCTCGGCGTGCTCGGCGACTCCGCGCTCACTGCTGCTGATGCGTTGGAAGCACTGCGCAGGCTGCAGTCAGAGCCGGCGGAGAAGTACCGCACGGAGGCCAACGCCCTGGCCATCAAGCAGGGCTCACGGTGGCGGGACATTGAGACAGAGGACGTGTCCACAGCGGCCGCCATCGATCCGCGTGTACTCACCCGCGAACTCGACTCGATGCTCCCGGCCGAGAGGATCGTGGCCGTCGATTCCGG
The DNA here is from genome assembly GCF_031455315.1 of Arthrobacter sp. 1088. Taxonomy (NCBI): domain Bacteria; kingdom Bacillati; phylum Actinomycetota; class Actinomycetes; order Micrococcales; family Micrococcaceae; genus Arthrobacter; species Arthrobacter sp. 1088. Next base: position 54,042 of record NZ_JAVDSM010000010.1, on the reverse strand, counting down.
CAACTTCATGGGCTACCCCAGCCAGTACCTTGCCGTCCCCGACGAGTTCGGATTCTGCTTCACGCAAGCATTCCAGGCCATCGGTCTTGGCCTGTACACGGCGATAGGCGCTGCGCTGGCCCAACCGCACAGGCTGCCGGTCCTTGGCGCGGGTGACGGCGGCTTCCTCATGGGGATCAGCGAACTTGAGACAGCCGTCCGCCTCAAACTGCCGCTCGTCTGCATCGTCTACAACGACGCCGCCTACGGCGCAGAGGTGCACCACTTTGCCGGGCACCACACCGGGGCGGAGCTGGATAGTGTGCTCTTTCCGGACACTGACATCGCCGCCATAGCCCGCGGGTTCGGAGCTGAAGGCGTGACTGTCCGGACGGTCGCCGACCTCGCCGCCGTGCAGCCTTGGCTGGACTCGTACCGCGCCGGAACCCAAACCCAGCCACTGGTCATCGACGCCAAGATCGCCTCAGACGGCGGATCGTGGTGGCTGGCGGAGGCTTTCCAAGGCCACTAGTACAAAGCGCAACCAGCAGCGCTGAGACACCGAATAGAAGCTGATACACCGAATTAACAAGTCCTCCCTACAGACAAGGCAGTATTTCCATGGACGAACACAACGCAGCCGGTACGCCGTTGCAAGCCAATACACATGGCCTGCAGCGCCGCCTTACCGGGCGACAGCTCAGCATGATTGGGCTGGGCGGTGCAATTGGAACAGGGTTGTTCCTCGGCTCCAGCCTGGCCATCTCGCAGGCAGGTCCTTCTACGATCATTGCTTACATCGTCTGCGGACTTGTCGCTCTGATCATCGCCTGGGCGCTGGCAGAAATGGTCGTGGTGCATCCTACGGCGGGAGCCTTCGGCGTGTTGGCGCACTCCTATGTGGGCCGCTGGGCCGGCTTTGTAGTGCGGTGGACATATTGGGCCATCCAATGCATCGCCATCGGAGGCGAAGTGATTGCTGCCGGAATATTTGTCCGCTTCTGGTGGCCCGACATTCCACTCTGGCTCTCAACGGTTGTCTTCTCAGTGGCGATCCTGGCCGTCAACGCCGCAGCAGTAAATCTGTTTGGCAAGATTGAGTACTGGTTCGCCATGATTAAAGTGAGTGCGATTGTTGCTTTCATCCTTTTAGGACTGGCGCTTCTCTTCTTCGGTCTCCCCGGCCAAGCACCGTTGGGATTGGGCAAACTGACATCCGACGGGGGCTTCATGCCCAACGGCATACAGGGCCTGCTGTTGGCGATGGTTTTCGTCATCTTCAGCTTCATCGGAACCGAAGTGGTGTCCGTGACTGCTGCTGAGTCCGAGAATCCGGGCCGCGACGTCGTTCGGGCGACCCGCTCCATGGCTCTGCGTCTGACACTGTTCTATGTCGTGGCCATCAGCATCGTCTTGACGGTGGTGCCCTGGACGCAGACTGCCCAGGCAGGCGGCAATATTACAGCGAGCCCCTTCGTTATGGTGTTCTCTGCGGCCAACATCCCTGCAGCCGCAACCATCATGAACTTCGTGGTACTGACGGCTGCGTTGTCTTCAGCCAACGCCAACCTCTACCTCACAACGCGAATGATGCACTCGCTGGCTGCACACAAGTACGCACCGGCGTGGGCCGGGAAGCTCACCAAACGTGGTGCTCCTGCCATGGCGCTGATCCTCAGTTCCATCGGCCTTGTCATTGCCGCAGTTATTTCTGTCGTGGCCGCCGACACTGCGTACCTTGCACTATTTGGCATCTCTGTGTTCGGCGCACTGGTTGTTTGGATCCTTATTCTTATCACCCACATGCGGTTCCGTTTTGTCAGGGCGCGGCACGGTCTTCCACAGTCACCCGCACGTCTAGCGGGGGCTCCACTGACAACCATCCTGGCATTGCTCTTCCTCGTAGCGGTGCTCGTCTCCACGCTCTTCATTGAAGGCCTCACCTGGACGTGGGTGGCGGGTGTTCCGTTCTTCGTGGCCCTGCTCATCGCTTACTACTTCGTGGACAAACGAACGGCCGGCAATCATCGCTACGATCCCCTAAGGGAAGAAATCGAGCATGCCCAGCCAAAATATGCACCTGAACAGGCCACAGCAGCTACCGATTGAGCACCTTGGCTTTCGCCGGAGGACTTAACCGCCCTTGGTTTTGAATTGCCAATTTGGCTACCTGTGTAAGGAGGCACGCGGTTTGTGGCAGGGTTATCCTGCCACAAACCCAGTAGGCGCAGGAGCCAGCCAGTGCGTCGTTGGCCGGTATGCAGGTGGCTCACCGCACTTCATACAGCCCACTGAGCCTGCGCGGATGCCACTTGGAATGAAGCTTGACGTTGAGTCATGCTCATAGTTCGTCCCTACGCTTCTGTTCCTCGGCTGACTTCATCACCATCTCGGTAGCGAGTCGCATTAGCTCGGAAGTCGCAGGTGAGAGTGCCGCGCCTTGGCGAATGATGACGGCAATGGTGTCATAGATGGGATCCGCGAAAGGCGTAGTGAGGACACCGTCAGGGAAGATGTCGCTTACGGCGACGGCCCGGGACGTGATGGTGTCGCCCACGCCCCGCGCGACCAGGCGCAGAGCGGACTCCACATTCTCGACTTCGATCATGGGCTCCAGGCGGATTCCAGCCAGCTGTGCGCGTTCTGCCAACTGACGCCTTGTCGGGTCCTGCCAGCCATAGTGGGCGTCGTAGAGAATCAATGGGGCTTTCATGACCGCTTCCATCGTCATGGGCTTGCGTACGCGCTCCGGATCGGAGCTCGCCCACAACACCTCGTCGCGCAGCAGGGGTTTCACGCTAAGGCCATCGTCACTGACGGGAAGCACCACGAGGCCGGCTTCCAGCTCCCCGGACCGCACGGCGTCGGCCACTTCCACCGAGTTCTGGCCGACGAGTCGGGTGCGAACTCCGGGGCGCTCGGCATGGAAGCGGACCGCCAGATCTGAAAGGAAGTAGTACGAAGCATTGCGCAACACGCCCATCGAGGCCACACCGCCGCGTAGTCCGCGAAGCGCACTTAGGGACTGCTCGGCTCCTTCGGCGCCTTCCACAGCCCGGCGTGCCCAAGGAAGCAATTCATGCCCGGCTGAAGTGAGGACAAGGCGGCGACCACCACGGACGAAGAGCTGCAGGCCGTTTTCGGCTTCGAGCTTGCGCACAAGTTCGGAAATGGTTGGTTGTGTGATGCCGAGTTCGAAGGCCGCGGAAGTAAACGATCCAAGTGTTGCGGCGGCCAAGAAGGCCCGGAGCTGCGTAAGGGTCATAGGACAAGGCTATATGTTGGATAGTCATCATAGTTCTTGTGGCATAGACTGCTACCGGCCTAGGATCGCTGCATGCTCTTTACTCCTGCAGTCCTGAAGAATCTGACCGGGTCCTTCCACCACCTCAAGATCCCCTTGGTCAATGCACCCGCAGCACAGCGCGACCCCGCCGTCATCGATACCGTTTCAACAATGCTTCGGGAGATCGAGGCTGGTGGAATGGACGCTGTCCTGCGGTATGCGAAAGATCTTGACCGTTGGGACGGCGCCCCAATTGAACTTCCCGCAGCCCAGATCGCCTCCAGCGGAGACCGGCTTCCTGCCGAGCTGCGCGAAGCGATAGAGCTCGGTGCCGAACGTACACAGGCATTTGCCCGCGTACAACGGAAACATCTTGTCGACTTCGAAACCGAACTCGTTCCAGGACTGGTAGCCGGAGCACGCTATATCCCGGTGTCGCGTGTCGGCGCTTACCTTCCGGCAGGCCGCTTCCCCCTTACCGCCAGCGCCTTCATGACCGTAGGCGTGGCCAAAGCCGCCGGGGTACCCACCGTAGTCGCCTGCACACCGCCGCAACCGAACGGGCAGGCCAATGATGCTGTCGTCTACGCAGCGCATTTATCCGGCGTCGACCGCGTATTTGTACTCGGAGGCGTGCAGGCTCTGGCGGCAATGGCGTTCGGGCTGCTCGGCGATCTTCCGGTGGACATGCTTGTCGGCGCCGGAAACGCGTACGTCGCTGAAGCGAAGCGCCAACTGTTCGGCACGGCCGCTATTGACCTCCTCGCCGGTCCGTCTGAAGTCGCTGTCATCGCAGATGAGAGTGCCGACGCCGAACTCGTCGCCGCTGACCTGCTCGGCCAAGCCGAGCACGGCCCGAATTCCCCGGCTGCCCTCGTGACGACATCTGAACAGTTCGGGCAGGATGTTATAGCGGCTGTGGACCGGCAGCTGCTGACTCTTGAGACCGCGGCAATCGCTGGTCCGGCCTGGCGCGACTATGGGTCGGTGACGGTGGCATCAACCCGGGAAACCGCCGTGGCGCTAATGGACGACCTTGCACCGGAGCACCTGGAAATCCTTACCGTCGATAACGACTACTATCATGATGCCCTCCGCAATTATGGATCCCTTTTCATCGGTGAATGGAGCACTGTCGCCTACTCCGACAAGGGAATGGCCGGAACCAACCATGTTCTGCCAACGGCCGGTGGAGCCAAGCATTCAGCAGGCCTGTCGGTGTCGCGTTTCCTGAAACCACTCACATATCAGCGCATCGCCCGTGAAGCAACGAAGGACCTGGCAGAAGCAGTGGCAACCATCTCGGATTCGGAAGGCATGGCAGCGCACAAGGCCACTGCAACGATGCGGCTTGAGCGCGCAGGGGAACAGCCGAACCGCCCAACCGAGCCCGCATCAGCGCGATGAGGACAGAACCTCGAGCCGGCTTGGCACACGTTCCTCCACCACCCGTTTCGCGCCAAATATCCGTCCGCGCCCATGAACTGGCGCCCCGCATCGGTGAACTCGAAGCCAACCTCCACATGATCGAGGAAGCTATTCGCGATGCAGCAAAGGCAGGCGTGCAAATGCTCGTCCTCCCGGAGCTGGCCACGAGCGGGTACTACCTTCGCGTGGACGAGGCGAAACGATGCGCCCTGCCTGCGGACGACCCGGTCTTTGGCAAATGGGCGTCGCTTCTGGACCCGGGAATGGTACTGGTTCTCGGCTTCTGCGAACGCGACGGAGACACACTGTTTAACAGCGCGGCCGTCATAACCCAGGCCGGGGTCATCGCCGTCTACCGTAAGACGCATCTGTGGGATGAGGAGCAATCAATCTTCGAACCAGGCAGCGCGCCTGCCCCCATAGTTCAGACCCCGCTGGGAAACCTCGGAGTGTTGATTTGTTACGACCTTGAGTTCCCGGAAATGCCGCGTGGGCTGGCACTCAGGGGGGCCGAGATTATTGCCGTGTCTACAAACTGGCCCACGGTGTCAAGACCAGAGGGCGAACATCCGCCGGAGGTTATCCAGGCCATGGCAGCCGCCAGATCCTCACGCGTAGCAATTGTTTGCTGCGATCGTGCGGGCACCGAACGCGGCAACCTATGGACCCAGGGTTCCTCCGTGATTAATGGAGACGGGTGGCTTTCGGGCAAACGCGATGGTGATCGTCTTGACGCGACGATCACCATCGCGCCTGGACGTACACAAATCGGCCCACGAAATGACTCCATCAACGATAGGCGTCCCGCAATTTACGTGCCCTCCGGAAACGTCAGCCAAGGCTAAGCCAGCCTGTCCAAAATCGCTTGTGCCGTGCCCCGCAGATAATCCGGGGGGCACGGCTTTCTACGCTCCAAGCCAGAACACAAGCCGGTTGAGGCCGGCACCCAAAGCATTGGCTTGCCGGTGGGATGTCGAGGGCGCAGTCCTTGGCAAGGTTTGTGTCAGGACGGGAATCCCTGCCACAAACGACGTGGATTCCGGCCCGGACGCGGAGGACGGGCACCCCGGCGATGGGCGCCCGGGTCTTCGGCCGCGGCTTCGGCGGAAAGGTACGCATATCGGACGAACCGACCAGGGCACCGGTGATGATGAGGAGGTCGTGAACACAGCAGGGTGGATGCAGGCGCGTCGTCGTTCTAGAGAAAGTTAGTTATAGAAGATGCGCTTAGCCCTTTGCGCACGGACAAGAGGCGCAACGAGCCGAACATGCATCATCCGTGGACCTCTCCCACACCGCGGCCTTACCCTGCACAGAAGGCAAGAGGCTCCCCTGGGTCAGGAAACGCGATTCATCCCGCTCTACTGTGGTCCACCAACCCGTGGCTGGGCAGTGGTCTCCGGTGCGGAGAAGAAGCTCGGGAAGGAATTTTCGCTGGGGTTGGTGTGCGGGGTGCATAGGTACATTCCTTACGTGTGCTCGAAGAAATTGGCGGTGGGAGCTGGGGACCGCGTGGATTTTGCTGAAGTGGTCCCCAGCTCCGCTACCGGGGTCAGTCGTCTTCGGCAGCGCCCTCCATGACGGCTGTTGGTGCGATGTAACCGTTGGGGTCGATGACCCATCCGGCATCGTGGGCAGCGGCGGTCACCTCGGGGGCCCACTCAAGACGTACACGGTCATCGCCCGGGTTGATGACTAGGATTTCTCCCGTTCCCGGAGTCGCCGCTGTGTCTCCGGCTTCAATACACCGGAATTCCCGCCAGGCACCTGCCGGGACCGAGAAGGAGTCTGAAGGACCCAGCTCAAGAGTCGTGCTGGACTCGCCGTTGAGGGTGATGGCCCAGCGGCCCGATTTGACCAGTAGAACCTGGGGCCGTCCGTGACGGTGCTGGAGGACACCCTCTTGGGGTTTAGCCCGAACCCATGCCAGGTTAAAGCTGTGCGGTTCGTGGATGTTCGGGACCTGGCGACGGTCCTCGGAGATGCCGTAGCCAATCACCGGGCTTAGCTCGGCACGCCCCCCGGGCAGAACGTTGCACAGGAGCGCATGGCTGCTGTACTTGCGGTCTCCCGGCTGCACGACACGGGAGCGCATCTCTTCGGGGGTGTAGGTGGTGAGCTCATCAATGTAGTGCTGCTGCATGGGCTTGATGAGGGCGACATCCTCAGGCAGTTCATCGCCAGCTACCGTATCGATCAGACGGTTGTCTGCCGTAAGGTGCAGCCCATACGACTCAGCATCGCGCAGAACTGACGGGCCCCAGATGATGCCACCGGTGTCGTCGTGGCCCAGAACTGTGTAGAGAATTCCGTCGTCCGGACCTTCGTTTGTGAATCCCCGGAAGATCCACGTGGGAACGGAAACGATGTCGCCGTCTTTGGCGATGTATTCGCCTTGCTTCCCGTCTGCGCCCCAGCGCAGCCGGAATTCTCCTCCAAGGTTGATGAACACCTCGGCCGTGAAGTGCAGGTGGAGGTTGTTGCTGATGCCATTGGGCATTCCTGCCGCACCGGTATTAAAACCGTGGGGTTCGGTCAGATTGATGTATTGATTTGGGTTCTGCGATACCCCTGGCCCGACGAAGGCGTAGTTTTCCTTCTGGTCTGATCCTGGCGTGCGGCAGTCGATGAACGCCGAATTGCAGGCGACCCAATCAGTACGGCGGATGGTTCGCCGCTGGATCTCCTGGGCATCGATTGCTACATCGGTATCGATTGTGTTGGTCATGGTTCTTCCTTTGGAGAAAGTTCAGATCTTCGCGGTTAGTAGATGTTGGCGGCCGGTGCAGGCCCGTCGCCACGGTTGGCGTTGATTTGGGTTCGGACGGCGATGTCGTCCCACAGCTTGATCTCCCGGACGATCCGGCCGTTCTGGACGAGGAACTGGGAGATGCCAAGAATGTCCACGGGCTTGCCCGTCAGGGCGCCATAGCGGGCCTGGCCGTTGTAATCGCCGGTGAACTTCCAAGTAACAGCGATCCGAAGGCCTGCATAATTCGGGTCGTTGTGAGTCTGGATGTCGCGGACCTCGAATTGCCCGCCGGGGAACGCATCAAGGAAGCGCAGGAGTTGCCGGCGGTAGCCTTCCGGCCGGATGATGAGGTCGTTGCCGACCGTATGCAGCGTGAGGTCGCGAACGAAGAATTCATCGACCTTTTTGAGGTCGCGATCATTCCAGACCTGCTGGATCATCCCCAGGACCCCTTCGACTTCCTTGCGGTAGTCATCAGGGCGCGGACCGGAGTCGCCGACGGCGATCACATCAGCGGGAGCAGGTTCTGTGAACGAACCAGTGTAGCCGCGGAAGGTCTTGGTACGTGCGACTTCATCAGGGTCGAGTCCGTGGTGGAGGGCATGGGCAAGTTCGTCCCGGACTACCCACTCCTCCACCATCCGGCCACGGCGGTACAGGCAGTTGGCAATGGTGTTGCCCACAACCTTGAAATCCTCCTCGCCGGAGATCACGAGGTGGGAGCTCAGGAATGCATCGTTGCCCCTGGCTTCCCAGATCACGTCACCCGCCTGACCAATGTGATTAGGCGCGGCCGAAATACGCATGAGACATCCTTCGATGACCTCTTGCCGCGTGGTTGACGTGCCGTAGGAGCCGTGCACTATCGAGTCGGGTTCGTAATTTTCGCGGATGAACCCGATCTGACGGTCCACCCAGATGTAATCGGTGACTTCCCGGATGAAGTCATCGGGATCGTTGTAGGGCTGGTAGGCAACGGGGTCGAGAGACACGACTTGCACTCGCTTTCAGTGAGACTGGTTCAGGGGAGACACTTGCGAGTGTATGCGTATGCACAAGGTGCTGGCAACCCCTTGATTGTCATGTTTTGAACAAAGCCGTAGCTAGGAGGCGGCCGGCCCGAGGGTGTGGCGCTGGACCAGGCGGGAGGGGAACGAGGCTTCCTCGATGTCCCGACCGGGCGTCTCAATGCGCTCTATCAGCAGCTCTGCGGCCTTGCGCGCCATCGCGTTCAAGTCGTAGGAGATCGTTGTCAATTCAATAATGGGCCATGAGGCTGTTGGAAGATTATCGAAGCCGATGATCGATATATCATCAGGAACCCTCGCGCCTGCGCTGCGGGCCGCGTTCAGGGCTCCGAAAGCTACCACGTCGTTACCGCAGACGATGGCCGTCGGGGGTTCGGGAAGGGCAAGTAGCTGCTCTGTTCCTGCCTGGCCCGTGGCCGTGTCAAAGGGTCCCCGGTGTACGTAACGGCCCGGGATGGAAATTCCATAGTGGTCCAGGGCATCACGTAAGGCCATCTCGCGGTTGATGGCCGTACTTGTGTTTGCAGGACCCAAGATCGCGGCAATGCGTCGATGGCCTTGCGAGAAAAGCGCTTCGGCCGCCTCTTCCATGCCCCGTACGGGATCGACCACGGCCGAGTCCGCCTGCACTCCCGATGATGTGCGGTTGAAATATACAAACGGGAGCCCCCGGTCGCGCAGCCTGAGGGGCACGACTGAATCGATGGTGGAGGTCGCTAGGATGACACCATCAAGTCCGTTGGAAATCAGACGCTCCGCCACCGTGTCGGTGTCTGCTACCTCGGTGTGCAGCATGAGCTGATATCCGTGGGTCTCGAGCTGGTCATGGGCAGGCGCGATGATGTGGGGATAAAACTGGTTTTCAAGGTCCGTCAGAAGCAGGCCAATGCGCCGGGTGCGACCACTGGACAGTGCGCGGCCCACGTCGCTCGGAACGTACCCCAGCCGCTCGGCGGCCTTTCGGACGCGGTCTTTGGTCGCTTCCGAAACACGCTGGTCGTCCCTTAGCGCACGGGACACTGTCGGCTGTGAAACGCCGGCCAGTTGTGCGACGTCACGGCTGGTTACCGTCATCTTAATCTCCCTAACGCCTGCGGCATTTTGGATGCCGTCTGGAATCAATCGAATCAGACTCTTGACCTTGCTGCTGGCCACTTCTATTATGACATACGTATGCACACCCTAGGAGTAAACTGTGGTTAAGTATCTGAAACAAGCACCGTCCAAATCATTCGCCGACAACAGCCATGCCGACGTGGCTGCGCGTGTAGGCCAGATTATCTCTGAAATCCGTGCTGACGGCGACGCTGCTGTCCGCAAGTATGCCGAGCTTTTCGACAAGCAAACTGTGCAGTCCTTCCGGCTGACGGACACCCAGATCGAAGAAATCATGGGGACCCTCGATCAGCAGGTGATCGACGATATCGTCTTCGTCCAGGAACAGGTGCGCACTTTCGCCCAGGCGCAGCGGGAGTCGATGCAGGACATTGAGATCCAGACCCTGCCAGGCGTGTTCCTCGGTCACCGGCATGTCCCTGTACAAGCTGCCGGAGCGTATATTCCGGGCGGCAAGTATCCGCTCACGGCATCGGCACACATGACGATCATCACTGCGAAGGTCGCGGGTGTCCCACGCGTCGTGGCCTGCACGCCACCGATCCGCGGCGAGATACCCGCAGCGACGATTGCTGCCATGAAGCTTGCCGGGGCCGACGAAATCTACCTGCTCGGCGGCGTCCAGGCAGTCGCTTCCATGGCCCTTGGCACTGAATCCATGCCACGCGTGGACATGATTGCCGGACCCGGCAACGCATATGTGGCGGAAGCGAAGCGGCAGCTCTTTGGTGAGATTGGTATTGATCTGTTCGCGGGGCCAACCGAGGTATTGATCATCGCTGACGCAGATGCCGACCCGTTCACCATCGCCGTAGACCTCCTGTCGCAGGCTGAGCACGGTCCCGATTCACCCGCCATCCTTGTCTCGACGTCCGAGAGCGTTGCCCTGGCGGTCCTTGATCACATAGAGCGGATCCTGCCGGATATGCCTACCAAGGATTTCGCTGAGCCTGCTTGGCGTAACTGGGGCCAGGTAGTCGTCGTCGAGAATATCGACGAGGCCTATGAAGTCGCGGACGGCTTCGCCGCCGAGCACGTCCAGGTATTCACGGCAGATCCAACGGTGGCCTTGGACAAGATGCACAATTATGGAGCCTTGTTCCTCGGCGAGAACACGTGCGTCTCCTTTGGCGACAAAGTCATCGGTACGAACCACGTCTTGCCCACCCTCGGTGCGGCACGGTACACGGGCGGTCTCTGGGTTGGAAAGTACCTCAAAACGGTGACATACCAGGTAATTGAGAACACAGACTCGTCCGCTGAGCTTGGCCGGGTACTCGGCAGGGCTGCCCGCGTTGAACTCTTCGAAGGCCATGCCCGCTCAGGTGACGTGCGGGCCTGGCGGCACGCAGGCGAGCAGTTCGACTGGATCGATCGTGCCCTGGCCGGTTCAACACCGGCAGGGGTTGACCGATGACTGCCCTGACTGGACGCACTGCGCTCGTAACCGGCGGAGGTACCGGGTTGGGTGCAGCCATTGCCCGGTCCCTGCACGGTGCGGGCGCCCACGTTGTGGTAGTTGGCCGACGCCCGGAGCCTCTCCGGGAACTGTCCTCCCTGCTGGGCGAGGGCAGCAGTTGGCACGTAGTGGACGTTGCTGACCCCGGGTCAGTCGAGCAACTCGCCGGACGTCTGGAAGGAACAGAGATCTCGATTCTGGTCAACAACGCCGGCATAGCCGGACCGGTAGCCCCACTTGTCGACATTTCCGTGGACGAATGGGACCAAGTTTTCGACGTCAATGTTCGGGGCACTTTCCTGATGTGCCGCCAATTCCTACCATCCATGGTGAGCCGAGGCAGCGGAGACGTTATTAACCTGGCCTCAGTTTCCGGGAAACGGCCCTTGGTACGCCGAACGCCTTACTGTGCCTCCAAGATGGCCGTCATCGGACTCAGCTCGACGCTGGCCTTCGAAGTTGGTCCGGCAGGGGTTAACGTCAACACACTCTCGCCGGGCCCGGTGGATGGGCCGCGCATGGACCGCAACTTCCGGCTCGAAGCTGAACTGACCGGAGCCAGTTACGAGCAGGCCCAGGATGCGTTCGTATCCCGTGCCGCATTGGGCAGGATGGTGACCGAGGACGAGGTGGGAGCCGCTGTGGTGGCAATGCTTGGCATGCCCGGCCTTTGTGGTGCGGACATCGATCTATCTGCCGGTATGGTCGCATGAGCGCGTCCAGCCCGTCACTTCGCGAGCGTGTCCTCTCCGGTGAGAAGCTCTGCGGGGTCCTCTTGAGGATGCCCTCGGAGGAACTGGTCGAAATGCTGGCCGTCGCCGGCTTCGACTTCATTCTTCTTGATTGCGAGCATGGTCCCTCTGATGCCATACCCTTGCGTCAACACATCTCAGCTGCCCTTATGCACGGTACGGAGGTCCTGGTCCGTGTCGGTGAACGTGAGGATGCCCTGATACTGCGGGCGCTCGACAGTGGCGCGGCAGGGATCGTGGCGCCACATCTGGATACTGCGGGGCAGGCCCGGGATGTCGTCGCTGCCGCCCACTACCCCCCGTTGGGTCGTCGCGGCTTTGCAACCTATGGGCGTGCCGGGAAGTACGGCACGGTCACTGGTGTTGCGCATTAAGCCCGGCTCGCGGAAGAGACACTCGTCATTGGCATGATCGAGTCCCCCGACGCCGTAGCCAAGGTAGATGAGATCGTCGCCGTTCAAGGTTTGGACGGCATCATGATCGGCGCTGCAGACCTGGCCGCCTCAAGCGGCCCGGAAGATCTGTCCGTGGCAGATTCCCGAAAGCGGGTGAACATGTCCCTGGCGGCAGCAGGATCCATTCGGCTGGACTTGGTCGGGGATGCGGAGGCAGCCGCTGCGGCGTACGACGACGGCGCGCAACTGGTCGCTTACAACCTAACCCACGCGCTTATGGCACAGTTCGCAAGACTGCTGGAACCCCGCCCCTCCCGCGACTGATCCGCTCTCTATCCATTCAGAAACGAAAAGACCGGCCACCTGCCCCGTTCCCTGGAGCAGCTGGCCGGTCTTTCGTTTCTTGACTCAGTTGGCCAGCCAGGACCTGATGAGCTGCCCTACTTCGTCCGGCCGCTCCATGGGTGCGAGATGGCCAGCTTCAATGGACACCAAGGCGGCATGCGGCGCCGCCGCCGCGATCTCTTCATGGAAAGCTGGCGGACAGATGACGTCCAGTTTTCCGGAAATCACGAGGACGGGCATTGTCAGGCGGGAGAGTGCGGCGGATTCATCGATTCGCGAGTCCTGCATGCGAAGTTGGGCATCGAGGCGTTCGGGCCCCGTGTCCGCACCCATGCGAAGGGTACGTTCCGCCAGTCCTGGATCCCTTGTCAGGGAAGGGCCGGCCACGAGGGCGTCGAGAATATCCCTCTGGAGATCGCGGGGCGAGTCCCCTGCTGCCAGCCGGGTACGCCATGACTTCCATGACTCCCGCTGGGCGTTGTTAGGGCCTTTTGAGTTGGTTGATATGAGGCACAGTCGCTCCACCCTTTCTGGTGCCTGCCTGCATAGAGCCATGGCGATGATGCCCCCCAGAGAATGTCCCGCAAGGGAAAAGCGTGGTGGGAGGCCGTTCAGTAGCGAGCTGACCTGGCGATCGATTGTGGACTCATCGAGCACTGGTACGACGGATCCTTCCAGGTCGCACCCCGACCAAAGATCGGAGGTGCAGTTCATGCCTGGAAGGAGAACCAGCGGAACGCCGACGTCCGCCGTCGATGACGGCGGACGCGTAGTAAGTGATGGCATGGTTTATCCGGCGCCTGTCTCAGCCCTTGACCGAGCCGTCACTCAGACCTGCCACCAGGTACTTCTGGGCGATGAATGAGATCGCTATGACCGGGAGCGTTAGTAACATCGCAGCAGCTCCGGCCTGCTGAAGCATCGGCAGGGTTTGACCAAGTTGGGTCGTGATAAACACAGGCACTGTTTTTGATGACGTGTCCGTGAGGATAAGCGCCGTCAAGTACTCCTGGAAGGCAAAAAGGAAAACAAAAATGCCGGCGGTGAGAATGCCGGGACGCATCAGTGGAATCATCACCCGCCAAAGCATGCCAATTCTGGTGCAACCGTCGATCATGGCTGCCTCGTCCAGTTCCTTGGGAATATCCGCGAAAAAGTTCCTCAGCAACCAAATGGTAAACGGCTGGTTGATTGCCACAAGAGCCGCCGACAATGCGAACGTCGTGTCATAAATCCCCAAGGATTTACTGATCTCGTACATGGGCAACACCACTGAGAAGCGCGGAAGGGACCGGAAGACGAGAGCCAAGAGCAGCAAGATGGCCGAAACATATCCGGGGAAACGCGACAGGGCGTAGGCAGCCGGGAGACCGATTACCAGCGCCACGATGGTCGATATCACGGCAACGACCACTGTATTCACCAGGTATTGGGCGAAATAAGTGGTTTCCCACAGATTCTTGAACGCTTCCAAAGTGGGCGTGTATCCGGTGAGGACAGGCGGGTTCGCGAAAGCCACATCCGTAGGCTTGGTCACCGATAGTGCCGTCCAGATGAAAGGAGTAAGCATCACCACAGCGGTGATGATCAGCAAAATGGCCGCTGTTGGGTTCGTCCTTTTCCGCGGTCGCTTTACTGTGAGGACCTTTCGGCCCGAAGCGCCCGTTGGGGCCGCAAGGGTGTCGGTGATCATGCTTTGGCTTTCGCTTCCTTGAGAAGCCCCCGGATGAACGGGAACAGGCAGATAATGATCAGGAGGATGGAGAGCACGTTAATAGCACTTCCAAGTCCGAGTTGCTGGGCTCCGTCACGGAAGGCCGAGTCAAAGACGTAAAGCATGATGGACTCGTTGCCGATGGCGTCTGCCTGGGGCGAGAGCGCGATGAGGTTGTCGAACGTCCGCAGTACGTCCATGATCGTGATCAGGCAAACAAACCCAAGCACGCCACGGATAGTGGGGATGATGATGTAGAAATGTGTCTTAGGCGTGTTTGCCCCGTCAATCTTTGCGGCTTCGCGGAGCTCGTTGGGGACACCCTGCAAGCCCGCAAGGATCATGAGCATGGAAAACGGAAGCATGTGCCATACCGTGTGCGCAATGATCATGACGCGGTTGGCCCATGTCTCGGTGAACCACAGGACGTCCTGGCCCGTAATCGCATGGATCACGTAGTTCACTGCGCCACCAAAGTTTTGGTCAAAGAGCCACGAAAAAGAAACCGCACCCACGATTGTCGGCAGGACATAAGCCACCAGCATCGCACCCAGAATAATCGGCCGGAGTCTACCAAGCCCGTTCATCCCAATGGCGATCAAGTACCCCAGCACAAGAATTACTGCCGTGACGATAACCGTCAGCAGCAGCGTAAACACCAGGGCACGTCCAAACCGGGGGTCGGTTAGCGCGTGAGCGTAGTTGGACAGCCCAACGAAATCCCCGGGGGAGCCGTACTGGACGTTCTCGAAGCTCCATTGAATCGTGCGGACCAACGGCACCACCAAAAGGCCAAACATCACAAGCAGGCTGGGGCCCATCAGTACAGAGAACTCGCGTCCTCGCATCGTTCTTCTCCTCTACGTGAGACGAGCGTGTTGCGGTGTTGCCCCGGGCAGCGGGTCGCGGGCTATGAGGCCCGCTTCCCGCCGCCCAGGGCAAGCCGTCAGCTACCCGAGATTGTCTTCTCCGCGATGCTCTGCATTTGCTGCATGCCCGCCTGAACGTCCAGCTGCCCGGTGATAACCTGCACGAGGATAGGCCGGATCGCGTTTGTTACCGGAGCCGCGTTGGGGTCTCCTGCAGCGGGCATGGTCTTGCCGATAGTGCCATTGGCAGCAGCGGCGTACTTCGAGCTGTCTTCACTGACCATTCCCTCACGTGCCGGGTAGGCCGCAGGCACAGATGCCTTGGAGGCTTCCTCTCCGACAGAAGATGCCATCATCTGGAACAGCATGTCCTTGTCGAGTTTGGTGTTCTTCGGGATGGACCAACCATCGACTGAGAGGCGGCTGTACAAGTACGGAGCGCCGGCCTCAACGGCCGGGGGCGCGGCGAAGGCGAAGTTGCTTGCCAGCTTCGTGTTGGCAGGCAGGGTGAGGTCATTCATACGGCCGGAAAACATGATCGCCATCGCGGCTGTTCCGTTGAACATCTGCTGTTGGACTTTGGGTTGGTCGAAAGTTGTTACCTGGGGATCCATGTAGGGCAACAGGGCCTTCATCTGCTCGAGGGCCTTGCCTGATTCCGGAGATGCAAACTGTGGCTTGCCTGATGAATCGAGGAAGTCCTTCCCATAAGAGTTCATGGCAGCCTGGAAGTTGGTCGTAATATCGGCCGTTGCGTTCCACGGAAGGGCGATGGGGTATTTGATGGTCCCCTGTGCCTGGATCTTCTTTGCGGCGTCAATCATTTCCGCGAACGTAGTAGGCGGCTTAATTCCCGCAGCGTCGAAGACGTCCTTGCGGTAAGCCATTACATACATTTGCGCCTGCATCGGCAGGCCATAGAGCTTGCCGTTGTAGGACATTGACTCACGCATCTCTTTGCTCAAAGCATTGAGTTTGTACTTGTCTGCGTATTTGGCTACGTAATCGTCCAAAGGCTCGATGTCGCCGTGCTCGGCAAGACCCGGAACGACGAACCCGTACGTCTCGAGGACATCGTAACTGCCGGTTGCACCGGCCAGCGTGGCGGTGGTCTTGGTCACCTGGCCCGCAAAGTCGATTGGGTCATGCTTCAGCGTGACCTTGTCACGGGTACAGCTCTTGACCATCGTATTCGTGAACGGGTCGATGGCCGAGGAGTTGTAGGCAAGGACGTTGACCGTAGTCGATTGTGCTGGCATGGGATAGTCGCACGCGACCGTCGCGGCGCTCTCGCCTCCAGTCTTGGAGCCGGCGCCACAAGCCGTAACGCCCGCGAGGCTGGCGGCGACAGCGAGCAGGGCGACGCCTGTCTGCAGGGGTTTGGGGAATCGCATGTTGATCCTCTCAAGATGTTTTGCTGTGGATCCAGAAGCGACCTTATTGTCGAACCGGAATAATTTATACGTATGCGCTACCCGAGTCTTGCCGCAAGCTGGGCATCGGCGCCCTGGGCAATGAGGTCGAGCCGGAGTTGCGCGCTGTCTCGATGCGCAGGCATCTGCTCGAAATCCGAAATGGTTACTACCGGGCCAGCCTGGGAGACTGTAGATTCCTGCGTTGCGCGCTGATAAGTCAGCTGCTTGAGGAACCTGGCTACAGACAGCCCCTCGGTGAAGCGCGCCCCGCGCCCGGTGGGCAGCACGTGGTTGGTTCCGGACATGCCCTTGTCCGCATAGGCGACCGTTGACCATTTGCCCAGGAAAAGGGAACCATAATTCCGCAGATTGTCCAGATAGAAATCCACGTCTTCCGTCAAGATCTCCAAGTGCTCAGGGGCCAGGATATCCATGACCTCGACGGCAGTTTGTCGGGAGTCTGCAACGTAGATGGAACCCCAATCCCGCCATGCCGCCCCGGCAATTTCCGAGGTTGCCAGCCCTGCAAGCTGCCGCTGTATCTCAACTTCTACGTCTGCTGCAAGTCGGTGTGATGTGGTGACGAGGCAGGCCGGGGACGTAGGACCGTGTTCGGCCTGGGCAAGGAGATCGGCTGCCACCATGGCTGCGCTGGCGGAGTCGTCAGCTATTACCGCGACCTCAGATGGGCCCGCGAGGACGTCGATTCCTACTGTTCCATAGAGTTGGCGCTTAGCCTCGGCTACAAATGCATTCCCCGCGCCCACGATCATGCCTGCCGGGCTGGCATCAAGGAGGCCAAACGCCATTGCGGCAAGGGCTTGGACGCCGCCAAGGGCGAAGATTTTTTCGGCCCCTGATATGCGTGCCGAGTAAAGCACGGCGGGGTGCACCTGGCCCTTGTTCGAGGGTGGTGTGCACGAAACTATGTTTGGAACGCCCGCGGCCCGTGCAACGCCCACAGTCATGAAGGCGCTTGCCAGCAGGGGGAACCTACCAGCAGGAAGGTAGGCGCCCACGGTTCCCACAGGCACGTACTTTTGCCCGCAAACTACGCCTGGAATGACTTCATCTTCGAAGTCGGTCAGGCGCGAACGCTGCATCCTTGCGAATCGCTGAGTGCGTTCCGCTCCGGCGTCGAGGGCCTCCCGCAAGTCCGCAGGGAGGTTTGCCGTCAGCTTGTCGGCTTCCGAGGGAGTGATTTCAAAGGACGTTCCGCCGGTCCAGCCGTCCAGCTGTTCGGCATAAAAGCGGACGGCTTCAAGGCCTTTGGCCTCGATCGTCGAGAGCATTTCCGAGACCGTGGAAATGACCTTTGGATCCGATTGGGCGGCCACGTCAGGACGATTAGGTTCACGGATAACGGTGATACCGCCGGAGAGGCGTGATTTATCAGCAAGAGTGAGGTGCATACGTATACAGTAGGTGAATGGCGGGCGTGTGACAAGAGGCACAGGGTGATGATTATGACCAGTGCCCACTCGCCTCGGTTCCTCGGCTGGGCGAATTATTCCCGGGTGACGGGCTGCCAAGTGTCCGGGTCGATGCGACCATCGTAGACGGGTAGCTGAATCGAAGCTTCTCCTGGCAGGAATTGGGACCAGATTCGCGTTACCCCGGCTGTGCCATTTGCCCGCACGCGGTCCACGTGCGCCAGATCCAGGTCCACGGCGAGCAGCGCCGGGGCCGCGTCGGGCGCCTCAGCGATGATGCCGCCTTCGGGGTCAACGATGATGCTTCGCCCCTCGCCGACGGGCCCGCCGCAGTTGACGCTCACAACGAAGACTTGGTTAACGATTGCATTCGCCCGCGCGAGGACAAGCTCCAAAGCCCGGTCCGGCGTCGTGGTCTTGACGACGTTGAGGATAATCTCGGCACCCATCCAGGCGAGTTGCCGCGTAGCTTCAGGAAACCACGCGTCATAACAAATGTTGAGCCCAATACGTCCAGCGTCACCGAGGTCAACAACCACAAATCGATCGCCCGGATCATAAGGCTCGTGGGGGCGCCACGGAAAAATTTTCCGATAGCTTCCAGCCAGGTCGCCCGAGGGCGAGATCACAACCTGGGTATTGAACAATTCACCGTGCGGACCAGCTTCGCAGAGGCTGCCCGGGACAAGCCAAATTCCCAGTCTTTGGGCGAGGACCGACAGTTCCTCCATGCGCGGTCCGTCAAGGGGTTCCGCAGCGGCACGAAGCGCTTCAGTACGTTGCTGATCGGGCGATCCATCGCCGAAGAGGTGGAGCTCGGGAAAAACCATGAGCTTCGTCTCAGGAGCTGCTTCGAGGACCTTTTCGGCTTCTCTTGCAAATTCCTCAAGAGGAGCTCCAATAAGTTGGGGCGCAGCCTGGACGGCGGCGAGTTCTAAACGTCGATGCAATGAAACCTCGATTCCAAGCGGCGCTTCCCAGGGATAGTCGGTGGTCATTTGAGTGGGATGTTTGACGCCGTGCCAACAGACGACCCTCGTGGGCCGTCACGCGAATGAGGCAAAGTATAGGCGAGTAAGACTGGAAGCACAGCGACCGGGGCAGGTCATCCTTCCGGCTTGGCTGGCGGCAGCCGGTCGTCTGTTTGGTGTGGGAAATACAGTGTGGCCGTGAGTGCGCCTGGGCGGGTGTGTGGCGCGATACGCCTCGGTAATGCTGTCCTCGACGCCCGCTTGGCCGCAGCGCGCCGCACTCCCCCATCCAACCTGCAACCCAGGTAGCGGCCGTTCCGACCTCTGATCCTCAAGCCTCCAGAAGCATTTGGGGACGCCAATGTCGCCCGGACACAAATCAGTGATTGACATCACGACCCAGCAGGACGAAACTATTAACTGTTCCGATATTACACACAGCGTTCCACTATTAGCAACAAAGGACGGAAATGGCAGATCCCAGAACCCTCTCCACAGTCCAACGGACGCTGGAGGTCTTGAAGGCCTTTACCGCCGAGCGCCCAGAATGGGGAGTCACCGAACTGGCAACCCGCGTGGGAGCCCACAAGTCCCAGATCCACCGGGCGGTGGCAACGCTGAGTGAAGAGGGTTTCCTCGTCCCCAACCCCGCAACCCGGAAGTACCGCCTCGGTCCCGCCCTCGTACGTCTCGGCATCGTTGCCGGGGAGTCCGGTGGCATTCCCCAACTGGTTCAACCGGTGTTGGAGCAGCTGGCCCATGAGGTTGGTGAGACCACCGTCTTCAACCTTGCCCGGGAACATGACTACGTCATGCGGGCAGCCGCCGATGGTCCCGGGCAAATCAGATTCGCCCTCACCCTGGGACGCTCATACCCCTGGTATGGCGGAGCGGGCGGGCACGCAATATTCGCGTATCGAAGCGAAGAACAAATTTCCGCCCTCCTTGACGGGGGCTTTAACCAAGCCACTCTCCACGGTCCACACAGCCGTGAACAGATCCTCGAACGCCACCGCGTCGTGAAGGACCAAGGCTATGCCGTATCCGAAGGGGAATTCGACGAACGAATCATGGCCGTAGGCGTGCCTGTACGCCTGGGCTCAGACGTCATCGGTTCCATTTGCATCGTCGGAGTACCCGCGCTCTTGCATGGGCGGGAAGAACAGCTCGGCACCGAGCTATTGAACGCCGCGAGTGCCCTCTCGGATCGGCTTTCGTCAGCTGGTCCAGGCATCGAACTGAACTAAACATTCCTTCTTCTACAGAAATTAGCAGACAATGTCTCAGCCTCTTCGCGTGAAAGACGACACTCAAGCACGCCACCCCCGGGCATTCGAGCCCATAACTCTTGTCGTCACTGTTGTTCTGAGCATCCTCGGCGCCGTGATCGGTCTTCACCTGATCACTACCCTTGGAATTTCGGCCAATACCTCCGTCATTGGCGCTCTCATCGCCATGATCATCGGGCGCATCTCATTCTTCGGTCTTAGCAAAATGCGGGACGTCAACCGGCAGAACCTGGCCCAAAGCGCAATTTCCGGGGCGACGTTCGCGGCAGGTAACTCGCTCCTCACCCCCCCCCATAGCTGTCCCCTTCGCCTTTGGCCGCGCTGACCTGGTAGGTCCGATGCTGATCGGTGCTTCCATGGGCCTGCTGATCGATGCTTGGATCCTGTACAGGAGCTTCGGCTCGAAGTTCCTGCCCGCTGATGCTGCGTGGCCTCCAGGCGTCGCCGCCGCCGAGACCATCATCGCCGGTGACAAGGGCGGCAAACGGGCTTTCCTGCTGGCAGCAGGCGGAGTTTTCGGATTCGGCGCTTCCTTCTTCGGGTTGCCGATGTCCGCCGCTGGTGTAGCTCTGATCGGCAACGTGTGGGCACTGGCCATGTTCGGCATCGGGCTGCTCATCAGCCAGTACGCCAAACCCATCCTGGGCTTTACCCTCTCCTCTATTTACGTTCCCCACGGCGTCATGATCGGCGCCGGAGTCGTCGCCCTGATCCAGGCCGTCCGGATCCTCATGGACAAGAAGTCGAAAAAGGACCGGGAGAAGGAACGCCTCCTGTTGGAAGCGCGGGCCGCAGCTCCGGCTGACCCCACCCTTGAACCCACGGTCAGTGCCAGCCGCCTTCGTCGAACTTTCGCTTCGGGGTATGTCCTCTACGTCATCGGCGCACTGGTCCTGGCAGTCTTGGGCGGCCTGTGGACCGAAATGTCATGGCCGGCTGTCATCGGCTGGATCCTCTTCGCGGCGGTCGCCGCGATCGTGCACGAAATCATCGTCGGTCTGGCCGCTATGCACGCCGGATGGTTCCCGGCCTTCGCTGTGACCTTGATCTTCTTGATCGCTGGCCTGCTGATGAACATGCCTGCAGTTCCCTTGGCGCTCCTGGTGGGCTACTGCGCCGCCACAGGGCCCGCCTTCGCGGACATGGGCTACGACCTCAAAGCCGGCTGGATCCTCCGCCGAGACCGCCGCCCCTACACGGTGTACGAAATCGAAGGCCGCCGGCAGCAGCTGCTCTCCGCTATGGTCGGCTTCACCGTTGCCATTGGTCTGGTCGCCCTGCTGTGGAACAGCTACTTCACGGCCGGCAACCTCCCGCCAACAGCCATCGTCTACGCGGACACCATCAAAGCCGGACTCGCCAACCCCGACATTGTCCGGAACCTCATCATCTGGGCAATCCCAGGAGCAATCATTCAGCTCATCGGCGGCTCAAAACGCCAAATGGGCGTCCTGCTCGCCACCGGGCTTCTGATTGGAACACCAAACGCAGGCTGGCTCGTCCTGGCAGCCCTCGTCTTCCGATTCCTCTGGACCAAATTCCGCCCCAAGGACGGCGACGCTGAAGTCTCCCTCATCGGCGCCGGCCTCATCGCAGGCGACTCCATCTACTCTGTCGGCCGAATCTTCAAGGGATGATCCGCGCGAAGTAACGCCGCAGCTTTAAAACCACGACCCGACTCAAACAAATCACCATCTGACTCAAAGGAAAGAACCATGGAAGTAACCAGCAGAATCGAAGCCCGCAGCGAGTACCTCTCTTTCGAAGCGTCGCTGGGAGCACGGAAGCTCATCGAAGAAGTCATGCTCGTGCGCAAGGGCGAAAGCGTCGTCATCACCGCGGACACCTCATCGGACCAGCGCGTAGTCGAACTGACGGCGGCCGCTGCCTACGCAGTCGGAGCGTTCCCCACCATCGTCCGGTACGAGACCCGCACAATGTCTGCGCTGGAACCCTCTCCCCCTGTGGCAGCAGCCGTAGCTGCAGCCGATGTATGGATCGAGTACCAGCTCGGCTACATTATGCATTCCGATGCCTTCAGGACCGCCCTCGCAAATGGGGCCCGTTACATCAATCTGACGGGCATGGACGTACAAATGCTCGTGGACACCGTGGCTCGTGTTGACTACCAAGGTGTCACCGAGCTCGGACACGCACTGGTTGGCCTTCTGGAACAGGCACAGGACATCCGGATCACTTCCGCCGGAGGCACCGACATCAGCGGCAAGCGCGGCGACCGCCCGATTAACCTGCGCGGCCTGCCGGCTACCCAGCCCGGCCAGTCAGTCATGCTCTCGGGGCAAATCTCCTTCAACCCTTTGGAAGAGACTCAGAACGGTGTCATCGTGTTCGACGGCGGAGCCTGGCCACCCAATGAAATCGGTATCCTCCGGACTCCGGTCAGGTTCGAAATCAAGAACGGCGTCGTCGTAGACATCAGCGGCGAAGGATCCGACGCAAAGACATACTCCGACTGGATGGCGTCCCTGAACGATCCCAACATGTACCGGACGGCTCACTGGTCCCTTGGATTCAATCCCGGAGTCAGGAAGGTCACCGGCCGGATCGTCGAGGACGAACGAGTGTTCGGCTGCGTCGAATTCGGCTTTGGAACAAAGGGCGCTTGGATTGGCGGCGAACACTGGGTGGCAGCGGCCCACACTGACGCCAGCCTTATCGCCCCGTCTATCTACGCAGATGGGGAAGCCATCGAAGAAAACGGCCGCTATGTTCACCCCAAGATTGTCGAAATCTGCCGTCAAATGAACATCGAAGGCTACTGAGCAAGATGCTGGACACCTCAAAACGCACTAACCGTGTGACGCGCGACGGGCTGGTGTTCCTTGAACACACCTTCACGCTTCCACTGGACCACGGTGCCTCGTCGGTAGGCGCCCCTGGGCGGACCATTGAAGTGTTCGCCCGGGAGGTTGTTGAAGCGGAAGCTGAAAATGACGACAGGCCCTATCTGGTCTGGTTCCAGGGCGGACCGGGAAATGCGGCAGATCGGCCCGGGATTCCCGGAGGCTGGCTGAAACGTGCTTTGGAAGAGTTCCGTGTGGTCCTGCTGGACCAGCGGGGAACCGGTAGGTCATCGGCGATTACGCACCACACCCTGCCCGCGGGAAACGTCGAGGAACAATCAGACTACCTGGCACATTTCCGGGCCGACTCGATCGTCCGCGACGCCGAACTCATTCGTCAGGCACTGACCGGGGACCGGAAATGGTCGGTCTTGGGTCAAAGCTTCGGAGGCTTCTGCGCCCTGACCTATCTTTCGTTGGCACCGGAGGGACTCGAGAGCGTGATGATTACCGGTGGTATTCCTGACATTGAAGCAGATATACGGGACATTTACCGCGCCAACTACAGGAGGACCATCCGTCGTAACGAGGAGTTCTTCACCACCTACCCGATGGATCGGGATCGTGTGCTGGCAATCAAGAATCATCTGCTCGACCACGAGGAATACCTGCCAACCGGCGAGCGACTGACAGCAGAGCGTTTCCTCAGCCTGGGAATTCTCCTCGGCACCAAGAGCGGTTTCGACCAGTTGCACTACCTGCTGGAAGCGGCCTTCAGCCAAGCTGATGGAAAACCACGCCTCACTGCGTCGTTCCTCACCGACGCAGGTGCCGCCCTGTCCTTCGCGAAGAGGCCCTTGTATGCAGTCCTTCATGAAGCGATCTATGCGGACAGCAACAGCACAGACTGGGCCGCCCACGAAGTGCGGCAGGAATTTCCCGAGTTCGCCGATGCCTCTGTCACGTCCAGAGGCGAATCCCTTCTTACGGGCGAGATGATCTTTCCTTGGCAGTTTGAGCAGGACCCAGCTTTGCAGCCGCTCAAGGATGTTGCCCACCACCTCGCTCAGCGAACTGACTGGCCCAGCCTCTATGCACCGGGCGTCCTGGCCCGCAACGAGGTCCCGGCAGCTGCCGTTATCTACACGGAAGACATGTTCGTTCCCTGCGAGGGCTCTAAAAGGACAGCAGCCGGGATCGCCGCGTTGGTGCCTATCTTCACTGACCAGTACCAGCACGATGGGATCCGTCAGGACGGTGCAGCGCTCCTGGATCAACTTCTAACGAAAGTGAGGTCATGACGTGTCCTGGAGCCAGGTCATTGCAGCGTTTGACGCACTCGATAGTCCCGATGCCAGCGGGGCTGCTGTCCAGGACTTGATCAGCAAGTACGGGTCCGTCGGCATGACCGTCACTCACGTACGTGGGGAGGACGGGGAAACTGATTTCATCAAGATCCTGATACCGGGAACCCACGGCAGGACTGCGGGTGGTGATGCACCCACACTTGGCCTGGTCGGCCGACTTGGCGGCTTGGGTGCGCGCCCTGCGCGGATAGGTTTCGTTTCCGACGGCGATGGTGCTTTGGCGGTCGTTGCCGCGGCGGCCAAACTCGTGGATATGGCAAGGCGGGGTGACCGGCTGGAAGGCGATGTTCTCATCACCACGCAGATCGATCCGGACGCACCCACCGCGCCCCACGAACCCGTACCGTTCATGGGCTCATCCGTCGCGATGTCCGTTGCCAACAAGCACGAGGTTCTGCCGGAGATGGACGCCGTCCTCTCGGTGGATACCACCAAGGGCAACCGGGTCTGCAACCACAATGGTTATGCCATTACGCCCACGATCAAGAACGGCTGGATCCTGCGGGTTTCCGAAGATCTACTCGACATCGTTGAGCGCACAAGCGGGGCACTGCCTGTGGTTATGCCAATCACCATGCAGGACATCACCCCGTATGGCAACGGCGTGTATCACGTGAACTCGCTGCTCCAGCCAGCTGTTGCAACGTCGGTCCCCGTCGTAGGCGTTGCAATTACTACCGTGGCAGCTGTCGCCGGTTCAGCCACAGGTGCGACCAACCTGCAGGTCGTTGAATCCGTTGTCCGATTCCTCATCCAGGTGGCGAAGGATTACACAGCCGGTCACATTGGCCTGGTGGATGAAGTCGAGTATGCGCGCCTCACGGACCTGTACGGCTCGATGGAAGGGCTGGTGAAGGCATGACTCTTTAAGGGGCGCGACAGGCTCTCATTCCACCGCATGGCCATCACAGGCGGCAGGCCGTGCCGTGGGTCGACGCATAAGATTCCAGGACGTTTCGTGGTTGGTCTTCCCGCCCCGCCACGAAACGCTCGGGGTCGCCGCCATAATGAGTTGGTGCCTAGTCCCTGCATGAAGCACGTACTTTTGGTGTTGCCGGGCCGCACGCGATTCACGCATCTCCTGACTATGCTGTGGCTATCGACATCAAGCCTGTACTTGTGGGCGGCTTCTGGGGAGAGGGCTAGCGATTATGCAGGACACGTCCGTTTTTATGCCATTGGATGACTTCTTCGACAGAATCGGCCGACGCAGGGCCGTCGTCCTGTGCCAACTGCCGGTGACGCTGGCCATGGGCCTGATCGTCGTCTTCGCCATTCTTTTCAGTCCCGAAACGATGACTGACACTGCCTTTCAGCTCATGCTGGTGGTTCATCTGCTGATGCTCGTTGCCTGCCTTGCTGTTCCCTGGAACCGGCTTCCACCCGGGACTTTTGTGCTCATACCGTTAGTGGATTTCGTCGTCCTGGCACTCACCCGCGAGGTCGGCGGCCCCGTCCTGAGTGTCGTAACGCTGCTCATAGCGTTCCCGGTCATTTGGCTTTCCCTAAGCGCCAGCCGGACACGCCTTGTCCTGGCTATCGCCGGTCCCTTCTGCGGAATCATCGCCTCCCCGTACGTGCTGGGACACGAAGTGGAGCAAACCGAACTCATCCGGATGATTGTTGTTCCTGTCATCCTGGCCGGGTTCGCCGTGACAGCCCATCTGGTGGCAGGTGTCGTAGTCAAACACAGGAACATGCAAGACCTGAAGGACAGGGAGCTTGTCCGCCTGCACAAGGCCACACAGGATCATCAGCAACTTCTTGATGCCGTCCTGGAAACGGTGAACGTCGGCGTGTGGGCGATCGATGCCGGCGGCAACGACATACTTACGAATCACCGTCTGCGCGCGGACCGGAAAGCTGCCCAACGGATGCCTGGCCACAACCCGTTCACGGCTACGGATGACACAACTCAACTGCCCGATAGCCCAGTAGGGCTTGCCATGTCCGGCCGCAGTTTTACCAACAAGCTGATCCGTGTAGGCCAGGAAGACGAGCAGCTGGTCTTCTCGGTCGCGGCAAGACAATTTCATGACGACGATGGCCAGCTGAAGGGTTCGGTTCTGGCCTTCACCGACGTCACAACGCTGGTATCCGCGCTTGAAGCGAAGGACAAGTTCGTAGCAACCGTCTCCCACGAACTTCGAACCCCTCTGACATCCATGCTCGGCTTCCTTGAGCTCCTGGGAAATGACCCGAACCCGGGGTACCTGCAAGTGATCGAGCGAAACGCCCAACGCCTGCTGACCCTGATAAACGACCTCCTGCTGGTGGCGTCCGAGGACCTTGAGATCCGTCGCCGGCCGGCCAACCTCTCCCGTTTGATGGATGCAGCGGCCCGATCCGCACAGCAGGAAGCATCGGCCAAGGGCATCATCATCCATGACAACATCGACGCCGACCTCGAGGCTGAGGTTGATCCCGGGCAGTTCACCAGGGCCATCGAGCAGCTGCTCTCGAACGCCATCAAATTCTCACCGCACGGCAGTGAAGTCACGGTTTCCCTGAGACGGCAGAACGGCGGATTCATCTGTTCCATCAGCGACCAAGGCATCGGCATGACTGCAGAAGAACAACGGCAGGCATTCACCAAATTCTTCCGATCCGACCAAGCCATGAAGACCGCCATCCCGGGCGCCGGCCTGGGACTATCAATCAGCAAAGCCATCGTTGAAGCACACGGCGGACAAATAAACCTCGAAAGCAGGCCGGGCAAGGGAACCACCGTCACCCTGAACGTCTCCCACTAGCTGAACAAGGTGACGCGCACCGGATCCTTACGGTCACACTCCTGCCTGCGTCTGCGCGACCACACACGCGACCACAGAGGGGTCCCTTACTTGGTGCTGAAAGCGGCGTCGAAAGCCGCAGCGGACGGCTCATAGGAGGAGAGCTTCCTGACGAAGCCCAGCGCCTCGGGGGCACCGACCAGGCGATCCATTCCGGCGTCTTCCCATTCGACGGACAACGGGCCTTTGTAATCAATCGCGTTCAGCATCCGGAAGGCGTCCTCCCAAGGAACATCTCCGTGGCCTGTTGAGATGAAATCCCAACCCCGACGAGGATCGGCCCAGGGCAGGTGCGAGGACAGCCGGCCATTCCGGCCGTTGCCGAGGCGCTTCTTCGTGTCCTTGCAGTGCACGTGGTAGACGCGATCGCGGAAGTCCCAAAGGAATCCGACGGGGTCGATGTCCTGCCAGACCATGTGGCTCGGGTCCCAGTTCAGGCCGAAGGACTCCCGGTGGCCGATGGCCTCCAGGGTCCTCTGCGTGGTCCAGTAGTCGTAGGCGATCTCGGACGGATGCACTTCATGGGCGAAGCGAACACCCACCTCGTCGAAGACGTCCAGGATGGGGTTCCACCTGTCCGCGAAGTCCTGGTATCCGGCGTCGATCATCTTTTCACTGGCCGGCGGGAACATGGCCACGTACTTCCAAATAGACGAGCCCGTAAAACCCGTGACCGTCTTGACGCCAAGCTTGGCGGCCAGCCGGGCCGTGTTCTTCATTTCCTCGGCAGCACGGCGTCGTACGCCTTCAGGATCACCGTCGCCCCACACGACATCCGGGAGGATGTCCCGGTGCCGCTGGTCGATGGGATCGTCGCAGACCGCTTGTCCCTTGAGGTGGTTGGCGATGGTCCATACCTTCAGGCCATTGCGCTCCAGGATGTCGAGCTTGTCCTGGACGTAGGCGTCGTCGTCCCATCGCCACGGGTCAAGGTGGTCGCCCCAGCACGCGATTTCAAGCCCGTCATAGCCCCACTCTCCAGCGAGCCGGGCGACCTCTTCGAACGGCAAATCCGCCCACTGCCCAGTGAACAGGGTGATTGGTCGTGCCATGTTTTTCGTCCTTCCTACGTCTGGAACCTACGCCTGGACCGGAACGTCGGCGGCGACGCGGGTCCATACAGAATCGTTGTTGGAGCTGCGTTCCACGGCGTCCAGTACACGCTGGACCCGCAGGCCATCGGCAAATGTGGGGTGCGGGTCCGTGTTCCGGACAATGCCCTCCACCAGGTCCTTGACCTGGTGGGAGAAGCCATGCTCGTAGCCCAACATGTGTCCGGCCGGCCACCAGGCTGCCACGTAGGGGTGCACGGGCTCGGTGACCAGAATCTTCCGGAATCCCTGCTGGTCGGCAGGGGCGGTCCGATCGTAGAACTGGATGCTGTTCAGGTCTTCGAGGTCGAAAGCCAAAGCGCCCTTGTCCCCGGAAATCTCAATCGCGAGCGCATTCTTTCGTCCGGTCGCAAAACGCGTGGCCTCGAAGGAGGCAAGCGCCCCGGACGCCAAGCGGCCCGTGAAGATGGCGATGTCATCCACGGTGACTTGCCCGTACCCGGCAGCGGCCTTTCCGGAGAGCCCCGATCCGCTGCCGAGCAGCGGCCTCTGTTTGACGATCGTGTCCAGCACACCGGATACCTGTTCCACGTCCATGCCGGTGACGAACTCCACCAAGTCAATGGCGTGGGCTCCGATGTCCCCCAACGCGCCGGAACCCGCGTGCTCTTTCTGGAGCCGCCATGCCAGCGGCATGTCCGGATCCACCAGCCAGTCCTGGCGGTACGACGCACGGACGTGCGCGATCCGGCCCACCACGCCCTCGGCGATGAGCTGACGCAGGAACGTCACGGCCGGAACCCGACGGTACGTGAAACCCACCATGGCCTTCACGCCTCGCGCGGCGGCACGTTCAGCAGCCGCGGCCATCGCCTCGGCTTCGGCCACGGTGTTGGCCAGGGGCTTCTCGCACAGGACGTGCTTGCCTGCATCCAACGCGGCAATGGCGATCTCCGCGTGGGAATCGCCGGGCGTCACGATGTCCACGACGTCGATGTCGTCGCGTGCGATGACTTCGCGCCAGTCCGTTGCCGATTCGGCCCAGCCCCATTTACTGGCGGCTTTTGCTACGGCAGCGGCATCACGGCCCACGATCACGGCCATCTCGGCGTCTGCCGGAAGGTCGAAAACCCGGGGAGCCGTTCGCCAGCCTTGTGAGTGGGCTGCTCCCATGAACCCGTACCCGATCATGGCCACCCGCAGGCTTGTCATGCGAGCACAACCTTGCGCTCTACCGCCACGCGGTTGCCCACATAATGCATGGGTGCGATCTGCATGTAAAGCAGGCGCAGGGTGAGGGTAACCTCGACGTCGATCTCCTCACCGGAGTCGGGCACGCGGTCCAGGGGGATGATGATGTCCGGCTTGTCAGCGACGAACCAGAGGGTCTCCCACTGGTCCGGGAGTTCCTCGATTGAATACGAGCGTCCCTGCAGCTCGAACCGCAGCGCAGACTTGGGGATTTCCACGCCGTTGACCGTGGCTGCGACGTCGTCGACGGCTGAGAGCCACAGGCTGCGGTACCAAGGCAACTGCACGGAGACAGAGATACCCTCGGGGTGCCGGCGGACGTCAGCGTCCTGGAAAAGGGAGTTGTGGGTTGCCATGATCATCCTTACTCAAAAGTCTCGGTGAAGGTTGGGTGGGGTACGGGCGGCTGCGGCTCCAGTGTCTGCCTGGCCGATGGGTTGTACGGGTGGTACTCGGCTGGCACCGGCTCGTCCGCAGGCGGCATGAAAACGGGTTTGCCGTCGTCGCCGAAGTACATGAGGTCCAGGGCGAAGGCGTGCTGGTTCTTCTCGGCGAAGCTGATCCAGTTTTCTTCGAAGGGCGCCCGCAGGAGTTCATAGCAGCGGAACTTCCAGATCTTCCATTCACCGTCCTGGCGGAGGAAGTCCACGGCGTACTTGCACCAGACCCAATGGGCCCAGACCTTCTTGCCTTGTACTTCGCCTGGCGAGTACATGTAGTCCGGACTTTCCTTTGCCACCTCCGGATCCGTCAGCCCGGATTCGTTGCCGGTCATGATCCATACGCCCTTGGCGGTTTCGCCGTCGCCCGCGACTTCGATGACCGGGGTTGTGGTGTAGTGCAGGATCAGCTTTCCTACGGGATTCGGGCGGTTCCGGTGGTAGCGGATGACACTTTCGTAGTCCGTGTACTGGCCCGCGTTGGTGTACCTGGCGCGGATTCCGGGAGTTCCCGGCTTTACCCACAGGGGAATGATCTGCTCGTCCTGGAATGCGTTGTGCAGGTACATGTAGCGGTTGAAGAGGTTCTCGATCTCGCCGCGGTCGTTCGCGCGGCGTGCCAAGCGCCGGGCTTCCTGCAGTTCCATCCGGAGCTGCTGGATCTCCGCGCTGAGGTCCGTATCGATTGCTGGCATGGACGCCTCCCTAGGCCGGTACTACGGAGTCTTCAATGGCGCGCCGCATGAGTGCGTGCTGCTTCTTGACGAGGTCGATCGGGTCCGATTCGCCGAGGTCGGCAAAGGCGTGGCCCTCCCATTCGCTGGACAGGAAGCCTGTGTAGCCGCCTTTGACGAACTGGCGGACGATGCGCGGAATGTCCATGGCCGGCTCATTGCCGTTCTCGTCAATGTCGTAGAACTTGGCGTGCACGTGGAACATTTGCGGCATGATGTCCAGCCATTCCTCGGGTGCCACCAGGCCATGCATGTTGAACGCCAGGCGGGTGAACGGCCCCAGGTTTGCGGGATCGAAGTTGTTGGAGCGGAGGTAGTCCTCGAATTCCTGGTTGCGTTCCTGCATCGGCAGCGGCTTTCGCCAGATGTCCTGCATGACTGCGAAGTGCTCTTCCGGCAGCCCCATTTGCGTGAGCGTCCGGAACAGCGTGGGCGACAGGCTGTGCATCGTCGAACTGAAGTCTGCCGTGAAACCAAGGCGGTCGCTGCCGAGTTCGTCGTACATCTCCCGGATCTGGAGGATCTTGGGGTCGTTCGGACCCTGGGGTGCGTGGATTTCGTAGCCGAGCTTCTGGTCGTACTTCTCAGCGAGGGGCAGCAGCCGGCGCAGCAGTTCCTTGCCTGCCGAACGGATGACGATCCTGTGGAAGCCGAGCGTGTTCGCGGTCTTCAGCTGACGCGCAAAGAAGTCGAATTCCTCGTCCGGAGTCATGTCCCGGTCCTTGCGGCGGCCCATGTCCAGGTTGGTTCCCACAGCGCTGGGGGTCAGCCCGTACCGGTCCATGCTGTCGCGCCAGAGCTTGACGAAGTCGTCGTCGACATCAGGGTAGGTGCGCAGCATCTGCGCGATATTGAATTCGACGCCGGGACCGAGCCCTTCGTCGGCCACGGCCTTGATGAGCGTCTCGGGAGTGTAAAGGCCTGCTGCAAATTCAGAGGTCAGTGAGTAGAGGGTGATGCCAAGCTCGATGCCCGAGCCTGCGATGCCTGTAGACATGGTGGTTATCCGTTCGTATCAGCCGAGGACCGGCTGGGTGAGGTGGCTGTTGAGGATGCTGCGGGCTTCGGCAGGATCCGTGATGATCCTCGAACCGGCGTTGGCAGCGGCTGAACGCTGGATGGCCTGTTCGCCACGGATGATCTCGAAGGGGTCCTGCCAGTTGTTCCAGTGCCACCCCTCGTATTCGCTGGAAATTGCGCCGGAGTAGCCGTTCTCGACGAGCAGGCGGACGAGGTCGCGGACGGGAACGGAAGGTTCCTCGCCGTTCTCGTCGATGCCGAAGAACTTGCCGTGCACGTGGCGGACGAACGGCATGATTTCCAGCCAGGTATCAATGGGGGCCGGGCCAAAGAGGCCGGTTCCATTGATCGCGAAGTCGATTCCCAGGTCCGGACGGCCGTTGCGGGCGGCCAGGCCAATGAAGGCTCCGAAACGTTCGCCATGGGCCTTCTCGGTGGTGGGTGGGCCTTCTGCGTAGAAGCCGTTCCACATGGCCACAACCTGCTGGAGCAGCTCTTCGGAGGCGCCCCGGCGCCGGTAGGCCTCAAGGAGCGACGGCGCGAAGCCGCTGACCGTGGCACCCCAGTCGGCCGTGAAGCCAAGGAGCGGGGAGCCCAACTTCTCGAAGCGGTCGCGCAACGCAAGGATCAGTTCGTGGGCACCGTGCTGGTGTGCATGGACTTCAAGTGCCAGGGTGACACCGTACTTTTCGGCCACCGGCAACAGGCTTTCCATGGCATCGGGCGTCAGGGAGATTTGGACGCGGGCGATCGGGAAGCCCAGCCTGGAGGCGACCTCGATTTGCTTGCGCATGTACTCCACAAGCTCGTCGTGGTTCATGAGGCGGTCCCTGCGGATGCCCGTGTCAACGTTGACGGCCAGTGAGGTGGGAAGCAGTTCCACTTCGGAAACGAGATCACGGAAGTGGCCTACGAACGAGTCATCGATCCGGTCCGGGAAGCCCCGCAGGCTTGAGAATCCAATGATTTCAAGACCTGGCCCAAAACCCTCTGCGGCTACCTTGCGGATCAGGCTGTCAAGGTCGTACTGCCGGCTATGGAAAGCGCGGGTGAAGCTGTAAAGGGTAACGCCCTGGATGGGAGTGCCGAGGCCGGTCATCGCTGTCCTACCTTCATGGTCTTGGTGTCGTTCTCTTCGATGTGCAACACGCCGTGGTCAGTGGTGATGTAGGGGATGTAGAGCTTGAGGTCCACCCGTACTTCGTGGTCCGCCTCGGGATCCGTCAGGGGCAGCTCGCCAGACAGAACTGCCGAATCCAGCGGAAACCACCACTCATCCGTCTCCTCCACCAGCTCGCCAAAGCTGAAGGTGCGGTTGTTCATGGTCCAGCGCAACGACTCCTCGGGAGCGGCCACACCGTCGATGGTGAGCGCGGCCCCGGCAATGCAGGAACCCGGCAGGGCCCGGTACCACGGGATACGGACTTCGACGGCGGTTCGGTCGCCTTCAGTGGTGAGCGTTCCCTGCTCGATCATGCGGTCGGCAATCATGGGATCTCCTTGTCTTGCTGCGGGGCTTGAGGCTTCCGCAGCGACTTCTTCCTTATTTAGTAATTCTATTGTCTGATTCTGACATAAGTAAAGAGTTATCCAGCTCTTCGGCGATTTTGCGGGCTCCACGCACGGCAAGGGCGACAGCGGTCAGCGTTGGATTACAGGCCGTCGCAGTAGGAATGACCCCGTTGCCGGCAACGAAAAGCCCCGCGGCTGCCCAGACTTCGCTATCCGGAGAGCAAACACTTTCCCCGTCGTCTGCACGGCCCATGCGCGTCGAGCCCTGATAGTGCAGTGATGCGCCCGGTGGCAGCGCGAAGGGACGTTCGTCCAAGGGACGTCCCACTGCCTTCCCAAGCCGCACAATCTCCGCCTTTGCCCGCTCGATCACCTCATGGTCGCGCTCCGTCAGGCGGTAATGGATGCGCATGGCCGGCATTCCGTAAGCGTCCCGGACGTCATCATCAAAGGCCACGCGATCCTCGCGCTGTAGATCCTTGGCGCAGAACAGCCCCAGGCCAACAATCGAACCGGGCACCACGGGATCGTCGTCAGCCAATGGCACCGGCGAGGCATCCAACTGCATAATCTGGCCGTGGAAAGGGACATCATCGGTGTACGGAACCCAGGCCACGCCGCTTTGCTGCGTAAGCCCGCCGCGGCCTTGCGCAGCTTCCTCCTGCGCAGGGGCCGTGACGCCTTCCAATCGACTGGCAAATACCACCTGCGGTTGATCATTGAGGTAGCGGCCCAGTGCCTTCGGCCGGATACCCGAAGCCCAGAGCAGCTGAGGGGTCCGCAGCGCATCCGCCGCAACCACCACGAAGCGCGCCGCGACCGTATGGCTCCCGCCAGTCCGGCGGTCCTGGACTTCGACGCCCGCAACCCTGCCGCCGTCGAGCATTACTTTGGTGACCAGCGACTCGTCGAAGAGTTCAAAGCGCGGATTCTGCCGGGTTGCCTCGCCCATGACGACGTCGGCACCTGACCACATGAGGCGGCCGTCGGCTTCGCGGTGGACCGCAAGGGGCATGGCCTGGACGCGCAGGGCGGGCTCACGTCCCTTGTCGACCACAGCCGCCAACCGCCCGCGGACGAGATCCGAGAAGGGAGCGCCGTCGAAGGCGTGGGTCGTGACGCCCAGGAGACGCTCGGCGTCGTCCAGCAATCCGTCCATGTCCTGAATGAAGCTGATGCGCTCCTTGCCGGAAGGGCGGGGGCACGCCGCAGTCCAGTGCGCCCCCATGCCACCGACGTTGCTGGACATTGCGGCAACGGGCATGCCGTCCTCGCCGGGGAAGGCATAGCCCTCACTGAGCAAGTAGGTTCCTGGCCGCGCCCTGCGTTCGCCGCTTTTCACGGCACCTGGCGAGTTCACGGTCGCTGCGCCCGCGCCCGGGCCTTCGGAAGCAAGCTGCGCGGCGGCGCGAACATGCTCATCAGCGATGTTCTTCACATGTGCGCCCGGAGGATTGCTGACGGTTGGGCCCACCTCGAACATTGCGATGGTAGCCTCAGGCGCTTCCTCGCTCAGGATTCGCGCATAGGTGGACGCCGTAGGACCGCTGCCGACGATTACAACGTCAACCGCCGAGGGATAGGACCGCTGACTCACCGGGCGGCCACCAATTCCTGAATGCGTCGGACGGACTTCGCGGAATCGATGGTTGGGTAGTATTCGAGGCCGATCGGCCCGCTGTACCCGCTGGCCTCCAGGTCTCCCAGCCGCGCATTCCAATCGATCGAACCGGAACCCGGCTCGCCACGGCCCGGCGCGTCCGCGATTTGAACGTATTTGATGAAGTCGCCCGCATTGGCCAGTTCCGCGGCCACATCTTCGCCTTCAACGGTGGAGTGGTAGAGGTCGTACAGGACTCCGAACCCGGGCGAATTCACGCCGCGCGCAATGTAGACGGCCTCCGACGTCCGGTCCAGGAGGGCCCCGGGATGGTCCACGCGCACGTTGACGGGCTCCAGGACCAAGGT
Organism: Arthrobacter sp. 1088; assembly: GCF_031455315.1. Taxonomy (NCBI): domain Bacteria; kingdom Bacillati; phylum Actinomycetota; class Actinomycetes; order Micrococcales; family Micrococcaceae; genus Arthrobacter; species Arthrobacter sp. 1088. Next base: position 18,871 of record NZ_JAVDSM010000010.1, on the reverse strand, counting down.
GATGCCGGACCCCTGGATGTGGTTCACGCCCTTGGTGAAGATCTCGATGAGCTCATCGAGTTGGTCCTGTCGCTTGCGGCCGCCAAAGCCTGTTCCGCTTCCAACCACAATGCGTGGGCAGCCAAGCTGGCGCGCAACCTCGACACCGGCATCGAGCCCCTCGTAGAAGGGTTCGTGGTTTTTGGGAGGGATCATGAACTGCATCCGCGGCTCCGCCAGCTGGGCGGTGAGCTGCACTCCGGTCTCCTCCAACGCGGCCTTCAGCGCGGGGATGTCCTTGCCCGTTGGACCCCACATCTCAACGGCATCAAATCCCGCCGCTGCCGCCGCACGCACACGATCAGCGGCACTTTCGCCTGCTTCAGCGAACAAAAGGTCGATATTCGGCGCAAGTTTAAACATGGTTATCTCCTGGAAGTAAGGGGTGTTTTCTAAAACATGGGGTGGTGGACGGCGTCCGTTAGCCCTTCAGGCCGCCGGAGAAGCCTTGGATGAAGCGCTTCTGGGCGAAGAGGAACAACGCCAGGATGGGAATCATGGACACGATCACGATTGCGAAGATGGAGTTCCACTGCGAGACCAGGGAGCCGATGAAGTAGTACATCGCCACAGGCAGCGTCTGGTTGCTGGAGCCACCCAGGAAGATCAGCGAAGTGAAGAAGTCGTTCCACACGATCAGTCCCGCGAAGATGGTCACCGTCCCGGTGGCCGGAGCCATCATCGGGAAAACTACCTTGGAGAACACCTGCGTTTTGCTTGCGCCGTCAATGGTGGCCGCTTCTTCGTAATCCGTGCCCAGGCCGCGGAAGAAGTTGGAGTACAGGAAGATGGACAGGGGCAGGAGCATGCCCGTGTACAGGACGATCAGGCCCCAGGCCGAGCCCGTAAGACCCAGGGAACGCGCGCCCATGTACAGGGGAACCGCCCCCAACTGGCCTGGCAGGATGATGGCGATCAGGAACAGGTAGTAGGCGCCCTTGCTCCAACGGCGGGTTGACCGTGAAATGACGTACCCAGTAATGGAGCCAAGGGCGATCAAGCCAAGGATGCTGCCGGTGGTGATGATGACGCTGTTCACAAGGCCAAGCACCACATTTGAATTGCCTTGGGCCGTCAGGACGGCGGTGAAGTTGCTGAAGTCAGGGCTCGACGGCGGTGCCAGCGGCGAGGTCGTGTAGATCTCACCATCGGACTTCAGCGCAGTGGTCACCAGGAAGTAGAACGGGGAAAGAAAGAGGAGGGCCAATGCCCACAGACCGATTTCGCGGAGAACGGTGAGTTTCGTGTAGCGGAACATTGTTAGTCCTCGGGGTTCGATCGCGTCAGCCGCTGCTGGATTACGGCGAAGAACAGGATGATGACGGCCAGCACCAGGGCCAGGGCGGCGCCGCCGCCGAAGTTGCCGAGCGCAAATGCCTGCTTGTAGACCTGCGTGGCAAGGGTTTCAGTGGCGCCTGCCGGGCCTCCGCCGGTGAGTGCCATGATGGGGTCGAAGACCCGGAGCCCCTGAACAATGCCCAGGGTTGATGCGATGGCTACGGCCGGACGGATAGCTGGAAGGGTGACGTTCCAGAAGCGCTGCCACATGTTGGCGCCGTCGATGGCCGCGGCCTCCTCGATTTCCACGGGAACGCCTGCCAGGCCTGCCATGAAGATCACCATGGCGAAACCGGTGCTGCCCCAGACCAGGACAATCAGTACTGTCCAGATGGCCCATTGCGGGTCCGCCAACCACGGCTTGGCCAGGTCACCAGCGCCGATCGAGGCGAGGAAGACATTGATGGGACCGTCGAAATCGAAGATGTACTTCCAGATGTAGGCCGTTGCCAGCGGGCTGAGGACCACGGGCATGAAGAACAACGTGCGCAGTACGTACCGTGTCTTTATTACCCGGTTCAGGCCCAGGGCGATGAAGAGGCCGGCAACGTTGCTGATAAATACGGAGGAAAAGGCCAGGAAGAGGGTATTCAGCAAGGCCCCAAGCTTGGTCGGATCCTTGAAGATTGCCTCGAAGTTTGCCAAGCCAACCACTTTGAAGGAGCCGATACCGGTCCAGTTGGTGAAGGCGAAGTAGCCGCCAATTCCGGTGGCTACGTAGTGGATGGCGATGACGAGGGCGATCCCGGGGAGCGCCCACCACCAGTGGCCGAACTGCAGGGACCCACCCCGGGAACGGACCTTTCGGGCCGCTCCCGGGTTTCGCCTGCCTCGCCGGGAAGCGTCAGCTGCTTCGGTTTTCGATTGCATCGTCGCAGTCATGGTAATCCTTGCTCGTCCCTTTGAGTCGTCGGAACTTCGGTGGGGTTCTTATCTGGTCTTAGCCCCAGGCCGCATCCATGGCCTGCAGCACCTGGTCAACCGACTTCTGGCCTGTCAGGAGACCCTGAACACCCGTTGCGAGGGCATCGTAGACAGAGGAGTTCGGCCACTGGCTGTTGGGAAGCGGGCCGTACTTGCCGTCCTTGATGAGGTCCCCGACGTTCTTGTAAGCGCCGGATGCGTAGTCGTAGCTGTCCAAACCGCTAACGGGAAGTGCGCCATCAATCTCCGCGAACGCCTTGGTCTGCTCAGGTTCGGCAGCCCAATCAAGGAAGGCCTTGGCAGCATCCTTGTTCTTGGAAGCGGCATTGATGGAGAAGGAGTAGTTCGCGCTGGCATAAACGAAGCCCTTGTCGGAGCTCTGCTCGGACGGAAGCGCGCGGACTGCAAAGTCGGAATTAGCCGCTGCCGTCTTGAGCTGCTTCCACGAAGGAGCAGGGATGAAGCCGGCAAGGGAAGAGCCACTCGCGAGGCCCTTGGTGATGGCGTCGAAGCCGGCGCCCGCTGCGCCCTTCTGGAAGCAACCTGCTTCGTTGAGCTTGACGACGGCCTGCAGCGCGTCCTTCCAGCCTTGGGAGTCGGCGAAGGTGGTTTCCTTACTCACACGCTTTTCGTTCCACTTGGGATCCTCAGCGTAAACCCGGGAGGCCGCGAGGGACATGGCCATCAGGCCGGTGTTGGGTGCGGCTGAGCCGGCCAGGGCAAAGAATGACTTGCCGGAAGAACTGAGCGAGGAGCACTGCTTTTCCAAGGACGAGAAGTCGCTGGGGAAATCGGAGACGCCGGAGGCCTTGGCTGCGGTCTCATTGGTCACCAGCCCGACGACGGTCATTTCGGCAGCCTGCCCGTAGACCTTGCCGTCCTTGCCGAACAAGGCTTCACTGCCCACTGGAACCAACTTCTTGGCCGAATCATCCAGGGGTTCGAGGAAGTTTGCATCGACCAGTGGAAGGATGCTTCGGCCTGTTCCCGATCCGGGCGACGTCACAATGACGTCCGAGGCGTTGCCGGCCTGCAACTGTGTGCGGACGGTCTGGTCGTAGGAATCGTTCGGCTGCGCATTGAACGTGATCTTCACGTCCGGGTGCGCTGCCATGTACTGCTCGCCAAGCTTCTGGAACGGGCTCTCAATGGTGTTGGAGGTAGCGAACGTCAAGGAGAACTCCTTGGAACCTCCCGCGCTGCCGGCGGTGGTAGAGCCTGAGCAGCCTGTCAGTGCAAGTGCAGCAGCGGTTGGGATGACGAGAACGCCGAGCTTCAGTCCTCGAAAGCGGTGCTGTGTCATTTTCAGCCTTTCTGACTTCTTTGTCTTATCGGGAGCGCCGTGACCCCCGTCACTCATCAGTATGCACGGCATTTGCCAGAAAGACACATAAGTATTTCGAATGCCGCACATAAGTACGGCTGTTTCGGGTAAAGGCATGACCCTCGTATCTCTGTGAGGCGCTTCAGGTCCACAACGGAAACGTCATCAGGGCCGTGGATACACTGGTCCTGCTACGCCTTCTGTTTCCCAAGGCCCCGACTCAAAGGATTGCCGTCGTGACGGACCACGCCCTGCTTTCCAGGCTCGACCTCAACCTGCTGACGTCCCTGGATGCCCTCATTACCGAACGCAGCGTGACCCGTGCGGCCGAGCGCCTGCATTTGAGCCAGCCAGCCTTGAGTGCTTCATTGGCCCGCCTCAGGAACCACTTTGGCGATCCGATCCTTGCCCGCCGGGGGAACACCTACGAGCTAACCCCGTTCGCCCTAAGGCTGGCCGAGCACACCACATTGGCCCTCGACGCCGCCCGCCGCGTCTTCGAGAGCCAAGCCAGCTGGGAACCCAATGAATCGGCGCGGGAGTTTTCCATCTATGGATCGGACTACGGTTTCACCACGGTTGGGCGGGTTGTTTCGGAACTCGCAGCAGAGCGTGCCCCGGGAGTCCGCTTCCGGTTCATGCTTCACAATCCCGTGGTAGTCGAGGACGCCGCCAACCGCTTGAGGGCGGCAGACGGCATGGTTATTCCCCACGGGATCCTCACGGGCCTCCCGTTCGTGGATTTGTGGCGCGACGATTGGCTTGCCGTAGTTTCAGAAACCAACCAGGAAGTGGGCGAGGAGGTCTCCATGGACAACATCGCCAACCTGCCGTGGGTCATGACCTATCAGTCGCGCTCAGCATTCACGTCCGCCGAGCGCCAAATTCAGCAGTTGGGCATTGAGCCGCGCGTGGAAGTAGTAGTGGAGAGTTTCCAGGCACTCCCACACTTCGTCGCAGGAACAAACAGGATCGGGCTCATCCAGGCAGCCCTGGCCCCCATTGCCCGTCGCTTGGGCGGCGTCCGGATCCTGCCGCTGCCGTTTCCGGCAACACCGTTGGTCAACGCCCTGTGGTGGCATCCCGTCCACAACGCCGACTCCGAGCACATTTGGATGCGCGGCCTCTTCGAAGAAGCCGCCGCGATCGTCGCTGCCGAAACCGAGCCCAAAGCGTAGAGCCCGGCCGGAGAACCGGCCGGGCTGCAGGGAGCTCGTGCGTCAGACCTTGGCCACCGCGGCACGCATGCTGCGCCTGATGAGGTCATGCTGCTTCCGAACCAGCAGTAAGGGATCCACCTCACCCAACTCGGCGAAGGCATGCCCTTCCCATTCACTGGACCAATAGCCCCGGTACCCGCCTTCCACGAACACGCGGACGAGTTCCGGGTAATCGATGGCGGGTTCGTTGCCGTCGTCGTCGATGTCGTAGAACTTCGCGTGCACGTGCATGATCTGCGGCATGATGTCCGCCCAATCGCCCGGGCTGACATGTCCGTGCATATTGAAAGCGAGGTGCGCGAAGGAGCCGAGCCGGGCGGGATCAAAGTCCCGGCTCCGGAGGTACCCGATGAACTCTTCCTGGCGCTCCCGCATTGAGGCCTCCGTGGACCAGATGGCCTGCAGGCGCTCCAGCGCTTCTTCATCCAGTCCGGCCCGCGAAACGGCCCGCAACAATGTTGGAGACATGCTGTGCATGGTGGAAGAAAAATCGGCCACGAAGCCCAGCAAAGGAGAATCCAATTCGTCGTAAACGTCCCGGACTTTCATGATCTCGGGGGAATTCGGACCCAAGGGAGCATGGATCTCGTACGCCAGCTTGAGCTCCAATTGTTCGGCAAGAGGGAGCAGTCGGCGCAGCAGCTCCGGCTTGGCACTCTGGATCCGGACCAGCGGAAATCCCAGCTTCTTTGCCCCGCGGAAGAGCGTCTCCGTAAATTCGTATTCTTCGTCCGGCGTCATATCGCGGTCCCGACGGCGGCCCATGTCCAGGTTGGCACCGAAGGAGCTGGCGTCAAAACCGTGTTTGTCGAAGGCTGCATGCCAGGACTTGGCGAAGTCATCGCTCACTGTGGGGTAAGTGGGCAGCACCTGGGAAGCGACAATTTCGATGCCGGGTCCGATTCCGAGATCCGCCACCCTGTTCAGCAACCCATCGAAGTCGTACCATCCTGCCCGGAACTCCGCACTCGCCGAGTAGAGGGTCAACCCCAAGGAGAACGGATCCTGGTCCGCTTTCGGCGGTGGTGGCGTGACCGGCGTCGTGGTTTCAGGTGCGGGTGCGTCGCGGTCCACAACCGTCAGCTCAAGGGCCTGGCTGACGAAGTTGGGCACGTACATACCCGGCCCGCCATCCTGTCCAGCCGCGATCTGCATGTATGGAAGGCGCAGCTCACCGAAGATTCGGATGGCGTGCTGCTCCCCCGGTTCCACAGGTACCGGCCGACGCGCAATAAGGCGCGGGTGCTCCTGCAGGAACCACAGGGTTTCAGCTTGCGCCGGAAGTTCCGCCAGGGCGTACGTCTTTCCGCCAAGCTCGAAGGAGAGGTCCTGCTGCGGAACCTCCTCACCGTCCACTGTCAGCTTCAGGGTGGAGACGGATGAGAGCCAGAGGCTCCGGTACCAGGGAAGGGTCAGCGACAAAGCGAGGCCTTCAGGGTGGGCTCGCAGGCTGTCTTCTTGAATCAGTCCGTTGGGCATTTGTTTCTTCTCTTACTTTGGGTGGTCAGGCGAGTTCGGATGCGATCTTGCGGATCAGCGAATGCTGGCGGCGAACCTGCTCAATGGAGCGCCAGGGGGTCCTCTCGCCCTCGTACTCGCTGGACAAGTAGCCGTTGTATCCAGCGTCGTTCAGGGCCTTGAGGACGGGACGCCACGGAATCTGCTGGTCTTCCAGCTGTTCATCGATATCGTGGAATTTGGCTTGGACAAACACGACGTACTGCGCGACGTCGGCAAAGTCTGCCGGATCCACTCCGATGCCGTCGAGGAAGGCAGGCCTGGTTTCCCTGGTCTCACCCTCCCGCAACGGGATGGGCCGGTCCTGGAAGATTCCAGTGTCGATCAACAGGCCAAAGTTCTTGGTTCCCGTGCGTTCGATGAGGGCAATGTAATCGTCCACCACCGGGTGCTTGATGGGCGTAGGCGAGTGGATTTCGGGGCAGATAACCACCCCCAGTTCATGGGCAAGATCCAGGGAACGCTCCACGGACCCGGTCCAGATGGGGTCCGGGATCAGGTCGCTGGAGACAACTCCGATCTTGGGACGGACGAAACCAAAGCCCAGACGGTTGGCCAGCCTGAGGTCACGCTGCAACGCGGCGGCACCCTCCTGGGCAGTCATGTGCCGGCCGGGGTGTAGCCGCGTATCGATCCACGAGCCGTAATTGGTCGGCTCGAGCGAGTACTTCTCCAGCAAGGCGAACCACTGGTCAATCCAGGCGGCCGTGGGCTCCGGATAGTTGGGCACATGACCCTCCCCCAAAATCTCGACGCCGGTGGCGCCGGTATCTGCCACCGCCGCCAAGGCGGTTTCAAGGTCCAGGACCGTTCCGTAGTCATGCATGAAGCTGTAGAGGGATACGCCATATTGGAACACGCCGCCTCCGCCGCCTTCCGGCGCCAGTGTGATGTGCCGGGAAGCGCGGTGGACAGTTGGCTGATGCTCGATCGGGATGTAGGACATGCGGAGCTTCAACTCGATGTGCACATCATGGACCCCTTGCGGGAGGCCTCCCTCCAACGGCACAGTCACCGTTGCGGCTTCCTCCAGCTGCCAGCGCACCCCTTCGCTCGCCCAGAGTTCGCGGAGGGTGTATGTCTTCCCGCCCAGGGTCCAGAGCGGAACCCCGGCAGGTACGTCCACATGGTTTCCTACCCTGACGGAGATGCCGTCGATGAGGGAGGCAGCCATGCCGCGATAGGAAGGCATGCGCACCCTGAACTGAAATCCAGTAACGCGGTCACCTTCGTGGACATTGCGGAAGCCAGTGGCTTGAAGGAGGTCTCGTTCAAGAAGCATCTTTGCTCTTTCCTAGGTGGGATAGGAAGAGCATAACCTACTTAGGTATGAATTGAACATAAGTAAGCTTGGATCAAACTGAAGTCGCGGACTAAGACGCCACTCTTACTACGATCTTTCCGCGTGTATGTCCCTCCATATTGAGCCGGAAGGCATCCGCAGCCTTGGCCAAGGGAAGCGCCTCCGCCACCTCTACCCGGATCCCATGTTCATCTACCAGGTCAGCGAGCTGCTGCAGTTCGGCACCGACGGGATTCACCCACATCCAGGTTCCGCCATGCGCCTCCACCTCACTGTCTGCAATGGATGCATGCCGGCCTCCTTCGGACAGGACCTTCAGGGTCGCCTCGAGGTTTCCACCCACAAAGTCGGCCACGACATCAATACCATCAGGCTGCAAGGCCCGCACCCTCCCGACAAGCCCTTCACCGTATGCAACAGGTTCCGCGCCAAGCGAGCGGAGAAAGTCGTGGTTCTTTGGGGACGCTGTCGCGATGACCCTCGCGCCGAGCGCCGCGGCGATCTGAACACCGAGGGATCCGACCCCGCCAGAACCGCCATGGATCAAAACCGTCTCGCCTGTTTTGAGCCCGAGACGATTGAGTACCTGGAAAGCTGTGAGCCCGGCCAAAGGAAGTCCGGCCGACTCGTTCCAATCCAGGGAGTCCGGCTTCCTGGCGAGAAGCCGCTCCGGGAGCGCAATGTATTCAGCAAAACTTCCCCCGTGAACGTAGTCCTTGCGGCCATAGGCAATAACCTCATCCCCGGGCTGAAATTGCGGGGCGTCAATTCCCACCGATTCCACAACGCCCGCCACGTCCCAGCCCGGAATGGCCGGGAACTGAAGGTCCATGAAGGAGTCCAAGTAGCCGGCCATGATCTTCCAGTCGACCGGATTTACCGACGCCGCCTTCACCTTCACCAGGACCATACCTGGACCCACTTTGGGCATCGGCTGATCAGTCAGCTCCAGGACGTCCGGGTTTCCGTACTCGCTATAGGTAATTGCCTTCATGGTTAGCGACAACTGCCTGCTCCGCGAGCCTATTCCTATCGGAGCCCAATGTCAGAGGGCGCGGGGTGCGTTTTCCAGAACCATGGAAGCCAGCTCCTTGGCCAACCGGACAGCCCCCGGCTGGGCGTCCAGGTGCGAATTAGAGACCGCCCCGTCATAGAGCAGGCGGATGCGCGCTGCGACATCTGCCGGATCGGCAAACCGAGCCTCTTCGCAGAGCGAGAGGATTGCGTCGGAAAGCCAACCGCGAAACGTTTTCAGGGCTTCAGCCTCGACGCTTCCCGGAAGGGCTTCTGCGTTGGCATTGGCAAACGGACAACCTTTGTATCCGGGCGAGGTCACCGCTTCGTGAAGGGAGTCAAAGATGGCCAGCAATTTCGCCGTGGGCTCGTCAAGCCCGGCCTGATGCCTGGCTATGCGTTCGCGCCGTTGACGGTCGCGGCCCTCCAGGTAGGCGGCAACAAGATCGTCCTTGCCCGAAAAATTGTAGAAGAGCGAGCCCTTGGCTACGCCTGCCTCTTCGATGAGGCGGTCAATGCCAACGGTGTGGACACCCTCGGCATAAAACAACTTGTCTGCGGCATCGAGGAGACGCTGCCGAGCCGGAAGCTTGGTGGAGGCCATGCACAAAGCATATCAGACAGATCTGTCTAAAAGTTCTTGACTTTATTGCACAGACCTGTCTAACTGGCATTAGACCGTTCTGTCTAAGGAGTCTTCACTTGTCCCGTACATTGTCGCCATCCCGCCCTTCGCGGCCGCCCCGCACTTTTCCAGCCAAAGCGGCTTTCCCCGGGCTTGCGTTGGTCTTCGCCGCATTCTTTTTCGCGGCCGGGGCACCCACGCCATTGCTCTCGCTCCGCCAACAGGAGTGGGGCTTTTCGGCCGGCACCCTTAGCCTTGCCTTCGCCATCTACGCAATAGGCCTGTTGGCAGCGCTGCTGGTGGGAGGCTCACTTTCGGATCACCTTGGCAGGCGCCCCGTCATGCTGCTTGCGCTCTACACCGAGCTGAGTGCCATGATCGCCTTCATGGTTGCATCCACCATTACCTGGGTAATCATCGCCCGGGCCCTCCAAGGAATCGCCACTGGCATTGCGACCGGCGCATTCAACGCAGCCATCGCCGAGCAGGCACCGTCCCACCTTAAGAAGCTCGCTGGCGGCCTTGCGGGCGCGTCGGTGGCTGGTGGTCTTGGCATTGGAGCCCTCATAACGGGCGCCGCGGTTCAGTTCACAGCGGACGCCAACCTGCTCATTTTCGCCATTCTCACCGGCGTAATGATCCTCGGCATCGTCTTTGTCAGCTTCACCTCCGAGACGGCAGTGAAACGCCCAGGTGCAGTCCGTTCCCTCACCCCGCGCCTGAGCATTCCCGGCAAAATACGCCGAGAGTTCGCCGCAGGCCTCCCCCTTCACATCGCCGGGTGGATGTTTCCAGCCTTCTTCCTTGGCCTCTCGCCAGTGCTGCTCCGGCTCCACTTTGCGCTGGACGGTGGCCTGGTGGCGGGTTTCACCGCTTTCCTTGGCCCGTTCTCAGCCGCGGTGGCAACCTTTGCATTTGGCCGCCATCCCGCCCGACACAGCTCACTGGCCGGGGTCTCCTTCATTCTGCTCGGGATCCTGGCGGTCCTCTTCGGAATCAATGCAACCTGGCTGCCCGCGGTCTGGATTGGGGCAGTACTGGGCGGAATTGGGTTCGGCGGATCGTTCGGTGGACAGATCCGGCTGATCGCACCGCACATTCAGCCGCATCAGCGCGCCGGCGTATTCGCCAGCATTTACGCGGCCGCCTACCTTGCCTTCAGTCTGCCAGTGATCATCGCCGGCCAACTCGCACCCGTGTGGGGCCTCGTGCCAACTTTGCTTGCATACGGAGTGACCCTCTCTGCCTTCGCTGCCGTGGGCATCGTCATCCAAGCGGTGCTGTTGAAGTCTGAGTCCACTCCCAAGCCTGCCCCGGCGCGATCCACAGTGACGGCCAGCAGCCGGCCGGATTAATACCTGCCGCCGACTTTGTGGGAGTACGACGGCGGGCGGCCGCTCATCAGCGCAACGCCGCCTGCCGCCGTCGAGCGTTCCACACCGGATGCTTCACGTCCGTTGACCGTCCGTTTCCGTTGACTGGCCGTTTCCGTTGACTCGCCGTTGCTCAGGGAGGACGCTGTGAGAAACCCGCCCTTGTGGAGGAGGAACCATGGATCCCCGGGAGGAATTCCTTGCATGGGCTGAACCTGCCCTGCATGCTGCGGAGGCCGCTCTTGTCACTGGGGACCCCTCGCGCCGCATTGAAATGTGGTCCCACCGGGAGCCAGTAAGCCTGTTTGGAGCAGTGGGCGTCTCCACCGCAGGGTGGACCCAGCTGGAACCGACATTTCGGCGGGTAGCAGCCCGGCTTGCAGGAGGCCGAGACGTCACGTTGGACGTTATGGCGTTCGACGTCGTGGGAGACATGGCGTACACCGCCGCCATAGTCCGCTTCACCGGCACAATTGACGGAAGCGCTCCCCGCCCGTTCGCTCTTCGAGCCACCAGCGTCTTCCGACGCGAGGACGGTGAATGGAAAGTCATCCACGAACACACCGACTTCGTCAGCCCGGAAGACACGGTGCCCAGCGGCCGGTCCTAATCCTGCGAGGGCGCAACGACGGTCTTGGCAGCTGTCTGGGCCGTGATGGAACTGTCCGCCTTGGAGGGCATGGCGACGACGGCAATGACCGTAAGCACGGCACTCACCAGCACGGCCAGGAAGACAGCGGTGGAAGCGGACACCGTTGTTTGCGGATCGGGGCCGCCGCTGGGGCCGCCTGCGTAAATGGCATTGGCGATCGCACCGTAAACGGCCACACCAATCGAACTACCGATGGAACGGGCAAAAAGATTCGTGCCGGTAACTACCCCGCGTTCGTTCCATTCAACGCTCGCCTGCGCCGCGATCAGGCTCGGCGTCGCGACCAACCCGAGTCCCAGGCCAACAATGAAGCAGGCCACGGCCACCAACAACACGTTGGGTGATGAGGCGGTGAGGGCAAGCACGGCAGCGCCGATGACCGTCACGGAAATACCGATCAAAGCCGTCCTTCGGAACCCGATCCGGAGGTAGAACCGGCCAGCCTGGGACGCGCTGATTGGCCAGCCGATCGTCAAGGCTGCCAAAGCGAGTCCGGCAAACACCGGGGAAGTCGCCAGCGCTCCTTCAAGGAACGTTGGGACGTATGAGGTGAGACCAAGCATGGCTGCGCCGACGCCAAAGGAGATCAACGCCGTCGTCACCAGTAGCCGGCGGGAAACAACCCACGGTGGGAGGACAGGCTCAGCCGCCTTCCTTTCAACGAAGAGGAAGGCGACGAACACCAAGGCCCCGACGGCAAAGACCGTGATGCTTATGGAGGAGTTCCAAGGCCAGGCTTGGCCGCCCTCAAGCGCTCCCAGGATGAGCAGGCTCAACGCGACCGTCAGGAGCCCTGCTCCCAGGTAATCGACCCGGTGTTTCGTCCGCTCGACGTTCTCGTGGAATGTGCGGACCAGCATCCATCCGGCCAGAAGACACAGCGGGATGTTGATGAAGAAGATCCAGCGCCAGATGCCAAGCGAGGAAAAAATGCCACCCAGCGTCGGTCCCACCACGGAAGAAACGGCCCAGACGCTCGCGAGGTAGCCTTGGACTTTCGCCCGCTCAGCGAGTGTGTAAATATCCCCGGCGATAGTGATCGACACCGGCTGCACGGCTCCGGCGCCCAGGCCCTGAAGCACACGGAAAGCGATGAGGGCGGGCATGCTCCAAGCCAGCCCGCACAAGATGGAACCCAGGAGGAACAGGCCGATCCCGCTGAGGATGATCGGCTTGCGGCCTACCACGTCAGATAGTTTGGCGTAGACGGGCACGGAGACGGCCTGCGCCAACAGGTAGGCCGAAAAGAGCCAGGGAAAAGACGTGAAACCGCCGATGTCATCCACAATCGACGGCACCGCCGTGGCAACTATCGTCGCATCAATGGCCACCAGCCCGGTCGAGAGCATTAGGGCAATGAGGATGGGTCCCCGGCCGGAACGGAACCCGACTCCGTCGGCAGTAGTTTCTGTAGTCACTTATCCCGTCCCGTCGTCATCTCGGCGTGTTCGCGAACATAGCTTTCGGCCCCGAATGGCGTAACCGCGAGGGCCGCCGAAATAGTCCCGGGGCACGAACCGGAACGCCCTCCGTCGATCAGCGGAGGGCTGGCAATAACGACGGCGGGCCATCCGCTGGCTCCAACGTGGAACCAGGGGTGACCCGCCGTCGTCGTAAATTCAGAAAAATCTAGTCGTTGATCAGATCGTGAACCACGATGGTCTGGTCCCGGTCAGGGCCGACGCCGATGGCCGAGAAGCGCGTGCCGGAGAGTTTTTCCAAGGCCAGCACGTAGTTGCGGGCGTTCTCCGGAAGGTCTTCGAGCGTGCGGGCGCCGGTGATGTCCTCGGTCCAGCCGTCGAAGTACTCGAAGATCGGAACTGCGTGGTGGAACTCGGTCTGCGTCATCGGCATTTCATCATGGCGGACACCGTCAACATCGTAGGCAACGCAAACCGGGATCTGCTCGATGCCCGTGAGGACGTCCAGCTTGGTCACGAAGTAGTCAGTGAAGCCGTTGACGCGGGAAGCATGGCGGGCCAACACGGCGTCGTACCAACCGCAGCGGCGGGGACGGCCGGTGTTCACACCGAATTCGCCACCCGTCTTCTGCAGGTACACACCCATCTCGTCGAAGAGTTCCGTGGGGAACGGGCCGGCACCAACGCGTGTGGTGTAGGCCTTGATGATGCCGATGGAACGGGAAATCCGCGTGGGACCAATGCCCGAACCAACGGAAGCACCGCCCGCCGTCGGGTTGGATGAGGTGACGAACGGGTACGTGCCGTGGTCAACGTCCAGGAACGTGGCCTGGCCACCTTCCATGAGTACAACCTTGCCCTCGTCCAACGCGTTGTTCAGCTCCAGCGTGCTGTCGATAACCAGCGGGCGCAGGCGCTCAGCGAAGGAGAGGAAGTACTCAACGATCTCATCCACCACGATGTCGCGGCGGTTGTAGACCTTGACCAGGAGTTCATTCTTCTGGCGCAGCGAACCTTCCACCTTCTGGCGGAGGATGGATTCGTCGAACACGTCCTGGACGCGGATGCCCAGGCGGGCAACCTTGTCCATGTAAGCCGGCCCAATGCCACGACCCGTGGTACCGATGGCACGGCTGCCGAGGAAGCGCTCCGTGACCTTGTCCAGGACCTGGTGGTATGGAGCCACAAGGTGTGCGTTGGCCGAAACGCGCAGGCGGGACGTGTCCGCGCCACGGGCCTCAAGGCCGTCAATTTCCTGGAAGAGTGCCTCGAGGTTCACCACACAGCCGTTGCCAATAATGGGAATGGCATTGGGGCTCAGAATGCCCGCGGGAAGGAGCTTCAGCTCATACTTCTCACCGCCAACCACCACGGTGTGCCCGGCGTTGTTACCGCCGTTGGGCTTGACCACGTAGTCAACACGGCCACCGAGCAGATCGGTAGCTTTGCCTTTGCCTTCGTCGCCCCACTGGGCTCCGACGATCACGATAGCGGGCATGGGATCCTCCCCCATTCTTTCGGGCGAGACCAAGCCGGATGGCCAGGACTCGACGCCGTACATGAGAATGCCCCGACCTACCGGTGCAGCCTGCCGCGGGCGGCGGCGTACGCAAGAGTTTCGGGGCTCTTACCAGCCAAGTTTAGCCGATGGGGCTTCAAACTCTGGCGTCAAGAAGCCTTCCGAGGACGTTTTGCCCAAGTTTTGGAGTACCCGGGATGACCATTCAGAGATTGGTGCAGGATCCTCCGATGCCGGCGACCAGGCCTGCATTGGCCCTGACCGACACGGGCGTGGACTTCCACCCGGCCGCTGAGATGTAGATATCCACTTGAAACTGCGTGTTGAATCCAAGAATGCCGCCGAGGAGTGTGGCCGGAATGTCCGTGGTGTAGCCGGCCGAAGAGCCAGTGGTATTCGCAGTTCCCGGATATCCCTGGAGGGTGGTCACGGTGGATCCTGCCGTGAGCAGGTGAACATCAATGACGGCGTTCGTCAGGTTTGGGTACGTGGCCGGGGGTTTCCAAAAGACCCTGACGTAAGCGCCGGCGCCGAGGAGCGTCGGGTGATATTCGCAAGGCCCATTCAACGTAGCCGGGGGAATCGTGATGGTCCCAAAGCTGCCCCTGCCGAATTCGCTCCGCTGCCAGGACGCATCGGTCGTGGGCGGCGGGCTTGAGGCGGAGATGAGCAGGGACGGGAAGATCAGCAGGGACAAGGCTACTGCCACGGAACCGAGCCTACCGGGCCGCTTCTTCATGACTGAGCACCCCGCAAGCGGGCAAGAGCGAAGCCTGTGGCTACCGCAAGCAGGCCCAGCATCGCTGCGCCACCCAGCCTGGCACCGGTATCGGCCAAGCCAATGGACGACGGCGGCCCGCCCGGACGTGCTGTGACCGCACCGGGGACGGGATCTCCAGCCGCGTCACCCGAGCCAAGAACGCCCAGCACAATCTGCGTGCGGCCCCCTTGCAACTCTGCGGGAACGTCCTCCGCGAGCGCCGCGCTCACAAGGATGTGCGATCCGTTGGACCAGGTGCTGCCATCCTTCATGAGGTCGATCCTCAAGCCCTCGGCGAGATGCAGGCCCGTGGGCTCAAGCAAGCTCCGTTCACCGCTCGCGCACATGGCGCCGTTCCATGGCTGTTCACAGGAGCGCAATTGCACGCTGAGGTAGTCCCGGAGCCCCCTGGATTCACTATCCGGGCCTGCAGTTTCGGTCGGCTGGATCCACACTTCCAGCAAACCGGCGCCCTCACCCCGCGCATGCACGTCCACCGCCCAATCCGCTGTCCCACCAGGGGTGAGACGGTGCACCTCCCCGGTCGGACCGGCGTCGAGCTCCAACCAACCGGAAGGTCCTTCCTGGGCGTTGGCTGGTACGGCAGCACACAACAAGAGAGCGAGCAGCCCGGTAAGGGCCCCCAACCTAGGCAGCAGCATGTTGCCCTCTTTTGCGGCGCTGGCCGCGCCGGGATCCGCTTCGAGGCCACAGTACCCAACTCACCAGCGCCGCTACGCAGACCGTGGTTGCGCCCAACACCACCGGGTTGGCCGCTGCAGCCAGGGGATACGCCAGACCGGGGACGGACCAGAGCACAATCCGGACCCGCTCCACGACGTAGGGCGCCGGATCAGCCTCGGCGTTGGCGTCGCCTTTCATGGTGATAGTGCGGGCAGCTCCCTCCGCAGGCCCAACGCTCTGGATCCTGTGCGTGATGGGCAGCTTTCCGGGCCGGTCAACCGTAACAACGTCACCCGTTTTGATCTCGGCAGCCGAAATCTCGCGAACCACGGCCAGCGAACCTGCAGGGATAGTGGGAGACATGGAGCCGGTTTTAAACAGGATCAGGGTGATGTTGAACGCCACCGCGAGAACCACTGCGATAAGGCAGACAGCGCCGCCCGCGGCAGCCAGGTTCAGCAGCGTCTCCCGCAAGCGGCGCTCAAACCGGCCGGACCGGCTCATGAGCTTGAGGTGGCAGTGAACTGCCAGGTCGCGGTTGCTGTCTGGCCCTGCAGCGCATTGTTCGCGCCCGCCGGAAGCGACACTTCAAAGCAGAAGTGCGTGGCTTCCCCCGGCAGGGTCGCAGTGGCCGCCGCCAGCGGATTAACGACGCCGACTGCCTGGCCCATGGTCAAGGGTTTGACGCCGTCGCTGCCCACGACGAAATCGGGGCTCCCAGTGAACGACGACGCCTGGCACGTGGTTGACCGCACGACCCGATACCGCAGCGCCGCACCCAGATCCGCTGTTCCAGTCCCGCTGCTGGTCACCACGGGAATCCCGAGCACCACCTCCCCCGCCACGGACCTTGCTTTGGTCCTGATAGCGAACGGCGCATAGAACACCGTGCCGGGGCTCATCGCGCTGGCATTGAACACCAAAGTGGCACCGGGTGAAACGTCGTTGGTGCTCCATGTCCCCAAGGCGTCATAAGGGCTGGTGACATTGGATTCAGTCTGGAAGACGCTTGCGCCGAATGAACTGCTTGCGAAGTCACTGTCCGTCCACGAAGCCAGGGTCACGGAGCTGCCAAGTCCCAATGCCAGGCCTCCCGCAAGCAGTGCACGGATGCGAAGAAGGACCACACCGCGCTTGGTCTTTGCTCGTCGATAGCCCATGGATCACTGCGATTGGGCGGCGAATTCCCAGGTGGTTGTCCCGGTTTGGGATTGGACAAGGCCCGCATCTGCGGTAATCCTGAAGCATAGATTTACTGGCGCCCCAGGGTCCGTGCCCGCTCCCTGCGCAAGCGCGAAAGTGATGCTGCCCGGCGTCGTACCCAACGTTTGGCCGGCCGTCACCAAAGTTGCCGTGACGGGTTCAGTACAGCCGAAGTCATCTGATTGGGTGAGGGAATATGTCAGGCCAGCCAGGGAACCGGTGGATGCTGTGGTTGAGACAGTGACAGTGGCGTCGTAGCTGGACGCAGCATCCAAGCGGACGGCGAATGGTGCGGTGACCACATCGCCGGGCGAGAGATTGGTGGGGCTGGCCGTAAAGCCAAGAGTTGCCGGGCCCGTCACAGGATTCTCGCCAAACGCCGTTCCATCCGTGCTGCCCTGAAGATTGAAGGCGCCCGCCGTAAACGTGCCTTTGGCAAATTCGGAGTCGTTCCACGCGGCCAGTGTGATCGCCGCGCCAATTCCGAGGACCAAACCACCCGCCAGGATCGCGCGGACCTTTGGAGCCTTGCCGGGACGCTGCCCTGATTCTGGTGACGCTTCTGTTGTTGCAACCACGTTTACCCCCGAGGTAGATGATGCGAATGATGCTCGATCGAAGACTCGTACCTGGCGTCGGAGGTTCCAGAATGGGTCCCCCAAAACCATTAGCCCCAACCCATCATCTGTGCAGGTCAAAGTCAACGACCCTGACCTGCACAGATGGGTTAATGTTCAAGCTCGACAACGCCCCGGAATCCGCCTCCCGCCGTCGAGACGTTCGCCACGCTGCCGGGCAACACGCCGCGTCTCATTTGGGGGCGCGCCGAAACAGGGTGCTCCCGCGCTCATAGTCCGGTAAGGTTAGTTAGCCCCCAACAGCACCCTTTGAGGTTCGGCAGCGGCATGCCCGCGGCCCCTTGGAAAGGTGCGCGCAGTAACACCTAGGAGACCAAACCCCTGATGCAAGACCTGGCGACTGAATCACCCGAAGAACTCCTCTGGAACCGCCGCTACGAACCCCACATCGCCGAGGTCAACGGTCTGTGCGATTCCCTGAAGGAACAGAAGCCAGGCAGCGAGGTCCTCTACATCGACCCCGCCCACAGCATGGATGACTGCCGCATCGTCAGCCTTTTCTCCAACCAGCGCACCAACACCGGCGAGGGTTTCATCACCCCCGGTGACGAAGAAGCAACCACCCGGATGCTCGGCATGCAGTGGCAGTTGGGTCTCCGCCCCGAACTCATGATGCCGTGGAATGCGTACCCCTGGATCGAGCCCAACGAGGAACCGGGCAAGCTGACGCCGGCCAACATCACCGAAGGCCTCAAGCCACTCCTTCGCTTGCTCGCGATCCTGCCGCGCACTTCAGCCCTTGTGGCACACGGCAATGAGGCACACCGCCTTGCCGACCAACTGATGAAGGCCGCCCCTGCCAGCATCGCCCGCCGCGGCTTCAAGACCTTCAAGGTCCGTTCCCTTGGTGGCCGCTCCTTCGCAGGCACACCCGCCCGCCAGCAGGAATACCTTGACGCCATCCATGGCGCCTACGCCGAGGCCATGGCGCGCACGGGCATCCCCCGCAAGGCTTAGTCTCCCCCTTCGTTGCGGGGCCCGCTCTGCGCCCTTGGGACACGCCCAGGCACGCAAAGCAGGCCCCACAACGCACTAACGACGGCGGCCCCCACCTTTTGGTGAGGGCCGCCGTCGTCGTTGGGGTGCTTGTGTTGGGAAGGTGAAGGCGTTAGCCGACCAGCATGCTCCCGCAGGTCCCCGTCACGCACACGCCGCTGGTGGTTACTCTGGGCCGCCCGCGCTTCGCACCCAACTGAGTCGCATTTGTGCGCGTTTAGAAGGCTTCGAATCATGCGGTGATCGCAACACCTGATTATTGAAGGGTGTCGATTGCCGTGGTGAAGTTCTCAAGTCGTTTGGTTGCTGAGGTTGTTCAG